>NZ_BDUF01000003.1 GCF_002335525.1 Effusibacillus lacus | reverse complement strand
AAAATCAGCGTACAGGAATTTGGTGTAGGGGTGGTCAACTTTTTGGTTGTCAATGTGCCTCCACGTGGTCAACTTTTATGTTATCAATCACAACAGCTTGATCTTTGATTGGAGCCTGGATGTTGGGGGATACCGATAGTCCCAATTGCCAAGCACGCCATATGCCTCCCCGATAGGGGACAGTACTTCATCTATCAGGGGTTCCGCCTCCGGTTTCGAGGTCAGGTCTCCCGCAACAATTACCAGGTCAGAGGAAAGGTCCGCCAACATCATGGCGGCCTTTTTCACTCTTTCAAACGATCCCCAGGTTCCCAAGTGCAAATCGGAGATGACCCCTATGGTGAATCCGTCCAAATGAGCGGGCAGGGATTGGATAGGAATGGCAGCGTGCACAAGGTGGATATGTTCCGGCTTGTATTGAATCCATTTTGAATGATCAAGTATGCTCACCTTAAATTCAATTTTATTTTATAATGAGAGGTGACCGCAAATTCCCAGAACCAGGGATTCGTGTCAGTCTTAGATTCGTAGAAATGTGAGGACAGCACTTATGAAATTGACGAAATATTTGCCATTTATCCTGATAGCTTTATTCTGTATTACCGTTCAAACGTTCATGCTGACCCGGCAGCAGTTTTTGCCCTTTCCCGAACCTTTCGGAAGGGAGTCGAAGCTTCCGCCCGCTTCTGTCAAACAAAGTGTCCAACCTGTAGACAGCAATCAATTTGCCTACAAGTCCGGGGCAGCCATCACTTATGTCACTCTGGATGAACATGGAAACAGCCAGGTGTTCAATCGCCCACTGCCTGATCAAGACATGCTTTATCCCAGATGGGCAAAAGAGAGGGCCTACTGGATAGGCAGCGACAACCATCTGTATGGAAGTCCATGGTCTCAGGACAAATGGGGCCCCAGGCAAATGATTGTCAAACAACAGGTGACTGCGTTTGATGTGGTAGACCGAAAGAGCCAATTCCCCCTTCTGGTCTGGAGCAATAACGATTCGGTAGAAGTGGGACAACTGATGGAACAAGGGGCCGAGTCCATCGCTTCCCTGCCCATAGCGGGCGTGACCAATCTTAAAGCGATTCCCGACAGGCAGGGCAAACTGTCCATTGGCGTTTGGGCAAAAGGAAGTGACAGTTATGAAATTTGGTATGCGCAAGCGGACCCGGCAAGCGGGAAAATGGAACGGATACTGAAGGCCAAAACGGTGCGGCTTTCCGATTACTCCAAATTCCATGATTTCGATGCAGGACTGGACTCTACTTCTTTCTATCTTTTCTATGCCATTGAATCAACCAAAACATCCAAGGTGACGCTTACTTACGTCTCCATACCGTTGCACACTTTTTCTCCCGTTTCCGAAGGGAAAGTGTCGGTCAGTCTGGCTGACGGCAAAACTACCACCGATGTATACGGGGCCTATGTATTCCCGCAACAGTCCGATCGATTGCAACTCGCACTTGTATCATCCTTTGTGAAGGACCGGTTCGATCATCTGGAACCTTATCTGATCACCTTCGAAAATGGGACCCCGGTTTCCCAAGCGCTTGTGTCCGGTATGCGGGGCATCCCAATGGAACCGGTGTATGCCAAAAACGACCTTGGTCATACACAGGTTCTATGGCTTTCACTTAACGGACGTTCCTACGATGTGTTTTACACAACGGACAGTCCCAATTACCGGGAACGTATGAACGTGCTGAGCAAGGAGGATTACATCTGGTCGCTTAAGGCGTTGCCGCTGCTAATCGGGATATCGCTTGTGGCGGTGCTGATTACCTTTAAGTGGTTCCCGCTGTCCTATGCCTATCTGTTAGCGGTACTGTTTTTCAGGGAACACCATTTTATGGCGAAGGCGCGGGTTCATTTCTGGATCGCAACGGGCCTGTATCTTATCATGAAGATCCTCTTTATCGGGGACTTTTATAAACCGCATGCGGTGAAACTGATGCCCGCTTACATGACCCAATGGTATTCTCCGTATATATTGACAGGCATGATCTTCCTTATCAGTTACCTGTCGACCCGCCTGTGGAGAAAGAGACTGGAGGACAGACATCCGCTGATGGAGTTTTCCTATTTTGTGCTGGTTGACGTGTTTGCCACAACTTTGTGGTATTCCTACTTTTTGTCGACTGTAATTTTATGAACCATTTCAGACAATAATTTCGTCAAATAGGCAGGATCAAACATGAGGCCCAAAAAATCGGGAGACGGGAAAACGGAAATGAATGAACAAATCCTCGGACACAAACAGTATTATCACTCCGTATGGGAGGATCGTTACGCTCAATTGGAGGAGTTAATGTCGGAGTACGGCCAGGATGTAATCAATCTGGCCTATTCTTACGTCAAAGACCGGATGCAGGCGGAGGATATTGCTCAGGACGCATTTCTGAAAGCATTTGCCCACCTTGACCGGTTTCAGTATCAAAGTTCTCTGAAAACCTGGATTTATCGGATCACGATCAATTGCGCCAAAGATCATTTGCGATCCGCTCTGTTCCGCAAATTGCTTCCCAGTGCGGACCCGTTGTCCCTGCATTCGCAGGCATCCGCATCTGCTGAGGAACAGGTGATGGATTCCATCTTCAAAAAATTGATTTGGGATGCCGTCTTCCAATTGCCCGTCAAGTACAGAGAGGTTGTGGTTTTGTACTATCGCGAAGGATTCCCGATCTCTGAAATCTCCGAAATACTCGGGATAAAGGAAGAAACGGCGAGAACAAGATTGAAGCGCGCGAGGGAAAAGCTGGAGACACAAATTGGCAGGAAGGTGAACGATGACAATGGACCCGTTTGAGGATAAACTGCGGGACGCACTGCAAAGCGGCCCCGCCATGCCTTTTTCCAAAGAGCTGCATGACAAAATCCTGAACAAAGCAAAACGACAGAAGCGGAACAGGCAATTTCGAATCCTGGCGGGGGGCGGAACGTTTCTGGTTTCCACCGCGGCAATGATTGTCTTTCTGCTGACTCCGCTTATCGGAGGGAAATCCGATTCTGTGATAAACAACATGACGGAAAATCAAAAATCGGCGAAAGTAGCCGAAAAACGGGATGCACAGCCAATCATTGCCTGGCGGGTTGCCTCTGTGGAAGTGGAGAAAATCCAATCGGACGGCCGGACCGTATATGCAACCATAAGAAATATGGGTGCTTTCCCCTTAACCAATAACCAGGTTCAGGGAGTCCTGTTCTTTCCCTCCCAAACCGGCGAATCCAGAGGTTCTGACACTTGGTATTATTTTGTTGACGGACCCAATCAGCCTGTGGAACCCGGAAAGACTGTCAAATGGGAATTTCGTCCGACCCCTGTCCCTTCAGCAAACGGGTTGATTGACCGGCCTCCGCATCTGACGTTTGTTTACCGTCACAACGCCCAGTCCGATTTTCCCGGTTTGCCGGCTCTGACCTGGAAGCGGCCTGCCGTCTCCTGGAAAATTCAATCCGTCAATGTGAAAGGGGAACGGAAGCAATATTTCGATATCGAAGTCAAAGTAACGAACAAGCACTCTGCGGACTTGCAGCTTGCCGATGTGATGGCCATGGTGTTTTTTCCGAAAAATCCGGCGGATGAGGATATGGATCCTTTCACTTACAAGTATTTTGTTGATTTGCACAATGAAACCATCACCCGGATCAGACCGAAAGAGAGCGCAACAGTTCATCTGCGCCTGATTGCTCCACCCGATGTGGATCTAACCGGCCGTTCCATAAGAGTGGAAATCGTTGAAAAGAACTTGACGACGGTTCGGACTGACCGATAAACCACGTACAAGACTTAATTCCTCTCCCTGCGGAACCTCGCAGGGTTTTTATATTTAACGGAAAAGTTCTCAAAAATCATATTGATATAACCATATGGTTATGTTATTTTGAGTTCATGGAAAGAAGGTGATTCCGAATGGAATTCGACAAGATGGCCGAGTTGTTCAAGGCCCTCGGTGATCCGACCCGGCTGAAAATCGTGTCCCTGCTGAGAGTGCGGGATTGCTGCGTATGTGAACTGGTCCCGATTTTCAACATCTCTCAACCGGCTGTGTCCAAACACATGAGCCGGTTAAAATCAGTGGGTCTGGTCAAAGAAACAAGAAGGGGACAATGGGTGTTCTATTCCCTCAATCGTGATAAGATTCAGGACCTCGGAACCCTGTTGGACCGTTTGCCGGATATGTCGGAAGAGCTTAAGAAACTGGAAGAGAAGGGGATGTTGGTTGCTTGTGAATAAGAGATTGTCTTTCCTTGATCGGTACTTGACCCTTTGGATCTTTGCCGCGATGGTGGCTGGAATAGGTGCAGGGTATTTGTTTCCAGGGTTTGTGACGTACCTGAATCAGTTTCAGGCGGGCACCACTTCCATTCCGATTGCCATCGGCCTGATCTTGATGATGTACCCTCCACTTGCCAAAGTCCGGTATGAAGAATTGGGCCGGGTGTTTAAAGACGGCAGGGTATTGGGGCTGTCTCTTTTGCAAAACTGGGTGATCGGTCCCATCCTGATGTTTGTCCTGGCCATCGTGTTCCTGAACGGGTATCCCGAATACATGGCGGGACTGATCATGATTGGCCTGGCCCGCTGCATTGCCATGGTCATTGTGTGGAATGATCTTTCCAAAGGCGATACCGAATATGCCGCCGGATTGGTGGCTTTCAATTCCCTGTTTCAGGTGTTTTTCTACTCGTTCTACGCCTACCTCTTTGTGACCGTCCTGCCGGGCCTGTTCGGGCTGCAGGGGATGATCGTCAACATCACAATCGGAGAAGTGGCAAAGAGTGTGTTCGTCTATTTGGGGATCCCTTTTTTGGCCGGAATGATTACCCGTTACTCCCTCGTGAAGCTGAAAGGGCGTTCCTGGTATGAAACGGTGTTTATCCCCAGGATCAGCCCCCTCACTTTGATTTCACTGCTGTTCACGATCATCGTCATGTTCTCGCTCAAAGGAGAGGTCATTGTTCAGTTGCCGCTGGATGTGGTGCGGATTGCAATCCCGCTTCTCATTTACTTTATACTGATGTTCCTGATTTCTTTCTACATGGGGAAAAAAGCCGGTGCCGATTACCCGGTGACCACAACCCTTTCTTTCACGGCTGCCAGCAATAATTTTGAACTGGCGATTGCCGTAGCGGTCGGGGTGTTCGGGATTCACTCCGGGGCAGCGTTTGCCGCCGTAATCGGGCCGTTGGTGGAGGTGCCGGTGATGATCGCTCTGGTCAATGTGGCGCTCTGGTTTCAAAAGAAATTCTTTAAAACTCCGGAACTAAAGCGGATGAAAGGGTGACGACCATGGCGGACAGGAAAAAGATCGTTTATTTTCTGTGCACGGGAAACTCTTGCCGCAGCCAGATGGCGGAAGGGTGGGGCAAGCATTTCGGGGGTGACAGAGTGGAAGTCTACAGTGCCGGCATTGAGACCCATGGTCTCAATCCACGAGCTGTGGAGATTATGAAGGAGGCAGGCATCGACATCTCAAGCCAGACATCCGATCTGATTGATCCTGAAATTCTCAATAAAGCGGATTATGTGATCACCCTTTGCGGGGATGCCAATGACAAATGCCCCGTAACTCCCCCGCATGTCAAGCGGATGCATTGGGGGGTTGAAGACCCGGCAAAAGCCACGGGAACGGAAGAAGAGGTTCGGCAGAAGTTCCGCGAAGTGCGGGATGCGATTCGGGAACGGATTCAGTTGTTCATTGAAAAAGAGATTCGATAACAAAATGCTGTCTGACCCTTGGATTTCCCCAGGCCGTAATGAAACGGTCTGGGGTTTCTTCTAACCCTTCAACGACGCCAGCCACTCGGAATAACATTCCGGGCACAGAAGTTCATCGTGTTCCCGATCCTTTTCGTACAAGGTTACGTGATGCACCTTGTCGGTCTTGTGCTCGCAATAATAGCAGGTATACTCCATTTCCGATTCCTCCCGCAAGTTGGTTCCTTGTTCCTGTTTCGCCATTCCTAGTTTTTCCCAAGAGTGCGGTTTCATTCCGTACATTTGGTGTCGATTTATTTAATCTGCGGCAAAAGGACAGACTACAAACAGTCAAATTTGGAATCTGCAGACGGGAGTTGCTGGCAAGTGCCTACACATTCAGACAATTCACTTCCCTTTGTGCTGGTGATTTTCGGGGCAACGGGAGACCTGGCGAAACGCAAACTGTTTCCGGCCCTATATGGACTTTATCGTACCAACTTGTTGCAGCACCATTTTGCTGTGGTTGGAGTGGGTCGCTCACCGATCGGACAATCTGATTTTCACCAGATGGTCCATGATGCGGTTCGGACCCATTCCCGGATTTCTGTGGAAGAGCGGGAGTGGATGAGTTTTATCGGGCGGTTTGAGTATGTATCACTGGATGTAAAGAATGCGGAGGCGTACAAGGAACTGCTGTCCGTAGTCGGGAAGAAGGAACAGGAGCTTGGACGTGCCGGGAACCGCTTGTTTTATCTTGCGATTGCTCCCGATTTGTTCGGGCCGGTTACCAACCACCTCAAATCCTCAGGGGTGGCCAGCGCCCAAGTGGGGAAACGGCTGATCATCGAGAAGCCTTTTGGCCACGATTATCCCTCCGCCAAGGCGCTCAATGAGCAAATCCGGCAGTCCTTTGAGGAGGAGGAAATCTTCCGGATCGATCATTATTTGGGCAAGGAAATGATTCAGAACATTGAGGTCATCCGGTTTGCCAACTCCCTGTTTGAACCGCTTTGGAACAATCGTCACATTGACAACATTCAGATTACAGCCAGTGAAACGGTGGGGGTGGAAGACCGCGCATCCTACTACGAGCAGGCGGGAGCTCTTCGCGACATGGTGCAAAACCACATGCTGCAAATGGTCATGATGACTGCCATGGAGCCGCCCAGCCGTCTGAATACGGAAGCGATCCGCGACGAAAAAGTGAAGGTGCTGCGCTCCCTTCGCCGCTATACGGAAGAGGAGGTCCGTCACTATGTGGTGCGGGGGCAATATAGAGAGGGAACTGTGAATGGCAAACCGGTTCCGGGGTATCGCCAGGAACCGAATGTGAATTCCGAGTCTCTTACGGAGACCTATGTGGCGGCGCAATTGTATGTAGACAACTTCCGTTGGGCAGGTGTCCCATTTTACATACGGACTGGAAAACGAATGCCGAAAAAGGTGACAGAAATAGTGATCCGGTTCAAAGACATGCCCAATATCTATTTCAATAAAAAAGGGGATCTCGGCCCCAACCTGCTCATTATCCGGATCAACCCGGAGGAAGGCATCTATATGCTTCTGAACGCAAAAAAGCAGGGGACAGACCGGGACGTGATCCCAATTGCCATGGAGTTTTGCAACAACTGTGGCCAGGAATCGCCGGAAGCCTATGAACGGCTGCTGCTGGATGCGATTCAAGGGGATTCCACTTTCTTCACACGGTGGGATGAGGTATCGCTGGCCTGGAAGTTCGTCGATCCCATCAGAAAGGCCTGGGAGCGGTTCGATCTGCCCTTGTCTTTCTATGCAGCCGGTTCATGGGGGCCGGACGAGGCGGATCGATTATTGGCCCAGAACGGCGCCAAATGGCTTCCGGTCTATGACCCGCAAGCCCAGCCCTTGGTTCAGGCGGTTGAGCAAGCCCCGCACCTGGTCCATCCGGTTGAGCAGTTTCCCGTACTGACGAGGGGGTAGATTTGTGTACAAAGTGTACGATGTATCCATGCCGATCTTTGAAGGCATGCCCGTATACAAAAATAAGCCGGAGAAACAGCCGAAGATCCGGGTGGTGCAGGATTTCGACACAGCGACCGCCAGGGAATCGAGGATTGACATGGATGTCCACACGGGGACACATGCGGATGCGCCTCTCCATATGATGCCGAACGGGGATTCCATGCGGGTATTCCCCGTGGAGCGGTTTGTCGGTCCTTGCCGCGTATTAGATCTTACCAGGACTGAGGGGGGAATCGGACGCGGCGATTTGAAACCCTTCGACATTCGGGAAGGCGAATTCATCTTGCTCAAGACCCGCAATTCTCTGAAGGACGAATTTGACCCGGAGTTTGTCTACCTGGCGGAGGACGGTGCCCGTTTTCTTAGTGATTGCAGGGTCAGGGGTGTTGGCATTGACGCTTTGGGAGTTGAACGCAGCCAACCGGGCCATCCAACCCACAAGACATTGTTTGCAGCTGACATTGTGGTGATTGAGGGGTTGCGCTTGGGAGAAGTGCCTGAAGGGGGCTACTTTCTGGTGGGGGCTCCCATCAAATTGCTCAAGACGGAAGCGGCACCTGCGCGGGTCGTGCTGATTGAAGGACTCTTAGGTTGAACGTGTTATGTTTAGGGACCGTGACAACTTCATGTCGGCGCAGGAAGCTTTGGAGTATGGATTGATCGACAAGGTAATCGAGAAACTGTAGCCCGCCCTTCCTTGCGGAAGGTGCTTCGAGTCATGGCAAGGAAGTGCCGACACAATCTCATACAGACAACACACGCCCCAGCCTAAGATAAGTTACCTAAGGCTGGGGCGTATCACTACTCCTGCAAGACCGGTTTGGGACTCGGTTCGGGAACCGGGACATGGAAGCCGGGAACCGGATTCGCATCGCTGAATCTCTCCAGTTCGTTGTATGCGGGAATGCCATGTGCCACGATATCAAGGCCTTGTTCCTCTTCGGCAGCCGTCACCCGGATTCCGATGGTCCTCTTGATCAGTTGCCCCACCAGATATGCGGAACCGAATCCCCACACGGAAACGACCCCAACACCTAACAACTGAATCAGAAGCAGATCCGTATTGCCGGTTGTCAACAGACCCTCACTCAGGTCAAACAGACCCACCGCCAAAGTGCCAAAAACCCCGTTGAATCCATGTACCGCAACAGCCCCTACGGGGTCGTCCACTTTCAACTTGTCAATCCAACCAGTTGCCAGAATTACGAGAACCCCGCCAATCAGACCAATCAGAATGGCTGATTTGGGTCCCACAAACGCACATCCGGCGGTAATGGCCACCAACCCCGCCAGGGAGCCGTTGATCGCCATACTTGGGTCCGCCGCTTTAAAGCGAGCCATACTGAAGAGAATGGCGGAAGCTCCGCCTGCTGCTGCAGCCAGGAACGTATTAAGAGCAATGCTGGACAAGTTGGCGTCCAGTGCATTTAAAGTACTTCCCGCATTAAATCCAAACCAGCCGAACCAAAGGATAAAGCCGCCGGCGGAAGCCAAGGGAATATTGCTCGGCGCGAAGACATTCGCGCTGCCGTCTTTGTTGAAGCGATTCTTTCTTGGACCGAGAATCATGGCCAGGGCCAGTGCGGCGAAACCACCCATTGCATGTATGGCCGCTGACCCGGCGAAATCCTTCATGCCCAACTGCTGGAGCCATCCGCCGCCCCATACCCAATGGCCGGAAATTGGGTACAGCAGCCCACAAACCAGTATCACAATGACAATATAAGCCGGGAATTTCATCCGTTCCGCTACGGCCCCCGAGATGATGGAGGCTACAGCCATGGCAAAGGCGATCTGAAACAGGACAACCGCTGACAATGGCAAACCGTTAGGGGTTGTTCCTTCGCTGGTTGCGTTGAACTGAAGGCCGATCAGCCCCAGCCAATCCGCTCCAAACATGAGGGCGTAACCTATCGCATAGAATGCCAAGGCGCCGAATGTCAGGTCGACAAAGATTTTCATTGTGACATTGACAGCGTTTTTGGTTCGGACCAAACCCGCTTCCAGCAAACTGAACCCCCCCTCCATGAATATGATCATGGCAGCGGCAAGTATCACCCATATGGTATTTAAACCGGTTGTTACATCCATTGGAACAACCCCCTTTTTAGTGATCAATTAGTTCTAGTATACAATTAGTGTTATGTTTGTCAACATTATATGTTATATTATATGACATAAATTATAAAAAAAATATCCCTCTGCTGCCAGAGGGAAATCGTTACTTTAATTCGTCGATGGTTTCATCAATTTTTCCGGTACGAATGTTGTAGGCTTCCTGTACAGGGTAGACAAAAATTTTTCCGTCTCCCATTTCACCCGTTTGGGCAGCTTTGATTATGGCGTCAATGGCCGGTTTCACGAAGGAATCAGAGACGACAATCTCCATTTTGAGTTTTGGATGAAGGTTTATGGAGTAGGTGTGGCCACGGTACACCCCGGTAGAATTCTTTTGTTGGCCCCGTCCTTGTGCCTGAATCACGGTAAAACCGGTGATACCCACTTCACGCAGTTCCGATATCACATCCTGCAGTTTCTCCGGACGGATGATAGCCTCGATTTTCTTCATAAAGAATCACTCCGTAACAAAAACAGTTTGTCCCCTCACACTTCCAGATATTTTGCCAGCTGTTCCCCGTCAATCCGCGTTCCAACCAGGAATTCGCCGAATTCGCCGAAGCGGGCGCTGACTTCGTCGAAGCGCATCTCCGTTACAATCTTTTTGAATTCGAGCGGGTCGTCGGAGAAGAGCGTGACGCCCCATTCCCAGTCATCGAGGCCGGTGGAACCGGAGATGATCTGGACAATTTTGCCCGCATATTTGCGTCCGGTCAGACCGTGGGCCCGCATCAGATCGCGGCGTTGTTCGAGAGACAGCATGTACCAGTTGTCATTGCCTTCCCGCTTTTTGTTCATCGGGTAGAAACAAACATTTTTCATCTTGGGCAAAATGGGGTAGAGGCGGTTTTGAATGACCGGGTCCGCATAAGGATCGACCCCTTCTTTCGGAAGGTAGTTGCCCAGTTCCACAACGGATACATAAGAGTAGACCGGAATCAGGAACTCGGCAAACCGGGTTTTGTTCAGGGCTGTCTCCAGTTCGCCCAGTTCTTCCAAAGTGGGGCGGAGGTTCATGAACAGCAGATCCGCCTTTTGCCCGACGATGGTGAACGCAGCAGTACTTCCTTCTTTCTTCTCCTCAATCGATTGCCATCCGCGCATCAGGGTAAGCAATTCATCGACTGCAGCCTGCCGCTCTTCCCGTGGGAGGGCTTTCCAGCTTGCCCAGTCAACAGTTCTATAATCGTGGAGGACATACCATCCGTCCAGTGTATGTAAGAATTCACCCATGTCGGCTTTCACTCCTTCTATGTCATTCGGGAATTAGTATACCATACTGTGAAGACGCATCCAATGATTTGGGAGAAAGGTGTCTTCACAAGAAGTTCATTTGCCTCCGAAAGGTGATTTGCGGTATAACTGAAGTGATTCTAACAAGTGGTAAAGTGGTGAAACTATGGCATTTAATGATACTTTTTTGCGAGCATGCAGGAAACAGCCGGTGGAACACATCCCTGTCTGGTACATGCGGCAGGCGGGACGCTATCAACCCGAGTACCGTAAAGTCCGAGAGAAGTACAGTCTGATGGAAATCTGCGAGATTCCGGACGTATGTGCCGAAGTGACGATTTTGCCGGTCAAACAGTTGAACACAGATGCTGCCATCTTGTTTTCCGATATCATGATCCCTGTCAAAGCCATGGGGGTTGATGTGGATATTAAGGGCGGGTACGGTCCTGTCATCGCGAATCCGATCAAAGAAATGGCAGACGTTACCCGTCTCAGGGAACTGGATCCGGAAGGCGACCTGCCGAAGACCATGGAGACGATCCGCATTCTCAAACGGGAACTGGAAGTCCCGCTGATCGGCTTTGCAGGAGCGCCGTTTACCCTTGCCAGCTATATGATCGAAGGCGGTCCATCCAAGAACTATTACAAGACCAAGCAAATGATGTACTCAGCGCCTGAAGTATGGAACGCACTGATGGACAAGCTTGGAGACATGATCATTACATATATGAAGGGGCAAGTGGCGGCAGGAGCCCAGGCGGTCCAGATCTTTGACAGCTGGATCGGCAGCCTCTCGCCAAGTGACTACCGGCAGTATGTATTTCCAACCATGAAGAGAATCTTTGAAGCGCTCAAGGAAATCGATGCCCCGACCATCTACTTCGGCATCAACACCGGGGAACTGCTTACCGTTTGGAAGGAGCTTCCGGTCAGCGTAATTGGGGTCGATTGGAGAGTGCCGCTTGATTCGGCACGGGAACGTGTGGGAACCGGGTTTGCGCTGCAGGGCAATCTGGATCCGGCGCTGCTGTTGGCCCCCTGGCCTGTCATCGAACAGAAAGCAAAGGAAATACTGGATATGGGAATGGCCCATCCGGGATATATCTTTAACCTTGGACACGGCATCTTCCCGGAAGTGCAAGGGGAAACCCTGCGGAAGCTGACGGAATTCGTTCATCAATACAGCGTTTCCAAGTTGAAATAGAGGTGCAGGTGAGGATATGAGCAACCGCATTGTTGGAGTTCTGGCAATGGATTACGGTACTCCCCGCAACCTGGACCAGGTGGAAGAGTATTACACACACATCCGTCGCGGACGCAAGCCGGAGCCGGAACTGCTGCAGGATTTGATTGACCGCTATCAGGCCATCGGTGGCGTATCCCCGCTGAACAAGATTACGGATGACCAGATTGAAGGCCTGGGCCGGATTCTGAACGGCAATGGAGACGGCGTTACCTATCGTATGTATAGCGGGAAAAAGCACATCGCGCCGTTTGTGGAGGACGCAGTCAGGCAAATGGTGGAAGACGGTATCCGGGAAGCGGTCGGCTTTGTGTTTGCCCCGCACTATTCCACGATGAGCATTGCCAAATATATCGAAGCGGCGGAAAAAGGGGTTGAGCAGTACGGCGGACCCCGGATTCACTATGTACGTCAATGGCATCTGCAGCCACTGTATCTCGATGCCATGGAAAGGCGTTTGCGGGATGCACTGTCCCATTTTTCAGAAGCGGAAAGACCCGGGGTCAAAGTGCTTTTCACAGCCCACAGCTTGCCGGAACGAATCCTCAAGATGAATGACCCATACCCGGATCAGATCAGGGAATCGGCAGCAGCCATCGCGCAGCGGGCCGGACATTCCAACTGGGGAACTGCATGGCAGAGCGCAGGACGGACCCCGGAACCCTGGTTGGGTCCCGATATCCTGGATGTCTTACGGGAACTGGCAGAACAGGGAACAGACAATGTGGTGATATGTCCATTTGGATTTGTAGCAGATCATTTAGAGGTTCTGTACGACATTGACATCGAAGCCCAGGCCTTAGCGAAAGAGGTGGGAATCAAACTCGTGCGGACCGCCATGCTCAATGCAGACGAGGACTTCCTGCGGGCACTGGCAACTGTGGTGCGACAACATGCAGCAAAGGAATGATCGACATGACTGACAAAACGGTCATCGTGATCGGCGGCGGGATCACCGGTCTGACCACCGCTTATTATTTGCAAAAGCAAGCCCGTGAAAAGGGGATCCCTTTGCGGGTTCTTCTGTTTGAGAGGGACAACCGGCTCGGGGGCAAAATCTCGACAGAGATCCATGAAGGTTTTGTGATGGAGAAGGGGCCGGATGCTCTGTTGGCCCGCAAGGTGGCGGCATTGAACCTGTGCCGTGACCTGGGACTGACCGGTGATATTGTGGGGACGAATCCAAACAACAAAAAGACATACATTCTGCATGAGGGAAAACTGCATCGGATACCGGCGGGGCTCAACGTTGGAATCCCTACCCAGTTCGTTCCGTTTGCCACAACCGGGCTGCTTACGATATCAGGCAAAATCCGTGCAGCCATGGATCTGCTGATCCCCCGCAGCAAACCTTCCGGCGATCAATCGCTGGGAGGTTTTCTGGCCCGCAGGCTGGGGGATGAAGTGGTGGACCAGATGGCGGAACCGCTGCTGGCCGGCATCTATGCAGGCAGTACCCGGAATCTGAGCTTGCGTGCCACCTATCCGCAGTTTGAACAGATGGAGAAAAAATACGGCAGTTTGATTCTCGGCATGCTGGCCCAGGCAAAGCAGGCGAAAGCGGGCAGTGCCCCGGCGAAATCCGTTCCGCAACCGAAATCGGAAGAAGGCATAGCACCCTCTTCCTCCGGAACCGGTTCTCCCGATCGAAAGCCGCTGGTTACTACGATGTTTTTCGGGCTGCGCGGCGGCCTGGTGCAAATGGTCAACAAACTGGCGGATGAGATTGGCCGTGGATTGATCCATACTTCGACCGCGGTTCGCGAGATTAAAAAAGAAACGGATGAGGCTGCTGGCGGTACTGCATTGTATCGAGTCGTGACGGAGAACGGGGAAACGTTTCAGGCGGATGCGGTGATTGTGACCACTCCGGCTTACGATGCTGCCAGGGTTTTGCCCCAGTCGTTTCCGTCTTTGGTACTGTTGGAGAAGATCCCTTATGTTTCCGTCGGCAACGTCCTGTTGGCGTTTCATGCCGCCGACGTTCCGTATCCGCTTGATGGTACCGGGTTTGTGGTTCCCAAGAAAGAAGGCCGGAACATAACGGCCTGTACCTGGATTTCTTCCAAGTGGATGCATACCGCCCCGCCGGACAAAGTTCTGATGCGTTGTTATGTAGGCCGTGCGGGAGACGAAGATATCGTCGACGAACCGGATGAATCGATTCTGGAGAAGGTGAAGCGGGATCTGAAAGATTCGATGGGCATTGAAGCGGAACCGATTTTTGTGAGGATTACCCGCTGGCGAAAGGCAATGCCGCAGTATACGGTGGGTCATCTTGAACGGTTGGCCGCTTTCGAGAAGGAAGTTGCCAAAGAATACCCTGGCCTTTTTTTCACAGGCGCTGCCTACAAGGGACTCGGTGTGCCCGATTGCATTCAACAGGGGAAAGACACGGCGGAAACCGCTTTGGGGTATTTAATGCAATAAAAGTTTACATAATGCATCTATTGTGGAAATAAGGCTGAGTGTCAGCCTTATTTTTTATTTTTTGTTTGTCGCTTCAGAAATAGAGCTGATTTTCAGTCTTATTCAGGGGATTCTCAAGGTGAGTAAACCAGAAGTAGCATATAGGGCTGAAAAACAGTCCTATTTCTGGGAGTACCTTTGAATCCTCAAAAATAAGCCTGGAATACAGTGCTATTTTTGCTTACCTTTTGCAGGTGGCATCTAACTGAAGGCAGGGAATGAGTGGAGGGAGCGGCCGTTACCATAAATTGGATTGTCGTCAACGGTAGGAAAGAAGGGGTTGTTCTCGAATATCTGTAAAGCGACAAATAAGGCCGAATCCGACCCAGTCGGTACGGGGGATCATTTTTATGGGGTGAATTGCTTAGCTGGCATAGGGTACCTCTACCCGAACCCGTCAACTAACCTCGGAGGCTAAAGGAGGAACAGCTTGTGAATGCATCTTTGAAAATCCTCACGATTGCAGGGACCGTATCCGCTTTGACTTTCCTGTCTTCATCGGCGGAAGCGGCCGGTTCGACTTCCTCTCAACCGGACTACAACGTTCACATCCAAGTGGATGACCAGCTTGTCCAATTTCCCGACGCGCAGCCGTTTATTGACGAACACCAACGAACCCAGGTTCCGGTTCGTTTCATATCGGAAAAGTTGGGATACAAGGTTGATTGGGTTGAGGAAGGCGAAGAAATTAAAGTGACCCTGAAGAACAACGACATGGAGGTTGTCTTGCGGACGGGAGATGACCGTGCGAAGGTCAACGGAAAAACAGTGCGGCTCGATACAGATGCGGTATTGCTGCAGAACAGAACCTATGTGCCGCTTCGCTTTGTCTCAGAGACTGCTGGCATGAAAGTCAACTGGGACTCGAATACGGCGACTGCCCTGATTATTACGGGCAAACAGGGAAATACCCCGATTGCGCCCGTACTTGCCTCCCGTTCCGGCTTTCAGACAAAGCAAACCGCCGCTGTCTCCAGTGTCGTGGACATTGCAAAGAAATATGTAGGGGTTCCTTATGCTTGGGGCGGGACAAGCCCCAAGGGGTTCGATTGTTCGGGATTCGTAAACTATGTGTTTGCCCAAAACGGTGTTCAATTGCCTCGAACAGCTGCTGAGATCTATAAGCTGGGCACTCCTGTCACAGAGCTCCAACCTGGGGATCTGGTGTTTCATACCACCTATGCTCCTGGCGCTTCCCATGTGGGCATTTACGTAGGAGATAACCAGTTTATCTCGGCAACAAGCTCTTCCGGAGTCAAAATTGTACCGTTGAATAATCCATATTGGGGCCCACGATATATAGGAGCTAAACGTCTCTAACCGCATATCCGACATATTGAAACAGCAAACTTCATTCATCTTCAAACCGCCTGACCGAATCAGGCGGTTTTTTTGCGCCCTAACTTCCTGAATATGCTTCGAGAGAAGCTTTTTTAACGTTTTGTGTCTGCCTCTAATTATTCAACAAATTTCCATAATTGCTTTGAAATCTTGATTTTACAGGTTTTTTTTCGTATCAGGGAATTCCCCTATGGTTTTTTCAGGGAACTCCCCTATACCGCAATAATAATTCTAAACCTATACTCGAATTAAAGTTATATAAATTTGTTTGACAAATATTTGAACGGATAAGAGGGGAGGAAAAGACATGAGCGAAACCACACCGCGCATCACGAACCCGACTTCACCACAGTCCGGCACGGAGGAAAAAGAACCTTCGCTGAAAGGCACTTTTGCTTCGGTGATGCTGTTGGGCACTTTTATCGCACTGAGTTGGCTTGGTGTGTTCTTTCTTTTTCTGAGTCGGAATTAAAAACAGCCCAAGGAGTGGAAAGGAGGTTCCGGCATGCACATTCATCGCTATGAAAAGTATTGGTTGATGTTTGGCGGCGGAATAATTATTGCATTTATTGTTGCTCTTTTTGTTAACGCGTTTGCAATGGGAATGACTCCACCAAGTGATCTTCAAAGGGTAGATCCTAAAAAGGTGGAACAAACCGCTCCCTTCGACAAACCAGGTCTCAAACAGGTTGGACCCAATGAATATGAAGCTGTGATGGTTTCGTTTGCTTTCGGGTATAACCCCAATCAAATCGAAGTTCCGGTTGGATCGAAAGTAACTTTTATCAGCACCAGTAAAGACGTAGTGCATGGTTTTCAAATTCCTGGAACAAACGTCAACATGATGGTTGTACCGGGTCATGTCAACAAAGTTACCCATACGTTTGACAAGCCGGGCGAGTACTTGATCCTGTGTAACGAGTACTGCGGTGCGGCTCACCACATGATGATGGCAAAAGTTATCGTAAAGTAAGGGGAAAGGAGTGACACCACAAATGACACAAGAAGTAAGAGTGGACCAAAAAGCGGCGAAGCTGAGCCTTTCCTATATCTTGGTTGCATTTATCGGATTCGGTATTGCAGCGATTGCGGGATTGCTTCAGGGCTTGGATCGAGCTCAATTGATTACACTGCCCACCTGGCTTAACTATTATCAGATCTTGACCGCCCATGGTGTATTGATGGGTCTGGTGTTCACCACATTCTTTATCGAAGGTTTTCTGTTCTCTGGTATTGCAAGGGTTCAAAACGGCAAACTGACTCCGCTTGGATTAAAGCTTGGCTGGGTTGGTTTCTGGGTGATGTTGATTGGCACCGTAATGGGAGTCATTACCGTTCTTATGAATGATGCTTCCGTTCTGTTTACGTTCTATGCACCGATGAAAGCGTCGCCCTTCTTCTATATTGGAGCCGCACTGATAGTTGTGGGAAGCTGGATCGGCGGCTGGGGCATGTTTGCCGAATATCGCAACTGGAAACGGAATAACCCTGGCAAGTTTTCACCCCTTTTCCTCTTTACCGCAGTGGCAACCATGACATTGTGGCAAATTTGTACCCTTGGGGTTGCGGCTGAAGTGTTGTTCCAGTTGATTCCCTGGTCCTTGGGTATGGTAGACACCGTGAATGTCCTTCTCAGTCGCACGCTGTTGTGGTTCTTCGGACATCCGTTGGTGTACTTCTGGTTGATGCCGGCTTACATGACCTGGTATCTGATCATGCCAAAAATTATCGGCGGGAAAGTATTCAGTGATTCCATTACCCGTCTGGTGTTCGTCATCTTTGTTCTTTTGTCCACTCCGATCGGGTTCCACCATCAATTGATGGAACCGGGTATTGATCCGAAATGGAAGTTCCTGCATGTTGCGTTGACATTGTCCATTGCGATTCCTTCGCTGATTACTGCATTCACAATGTTTGCCACTTTTGAGCTGGCAGGACGTGCGAAAGGTGCCACCGGGCTGTTCGGCTGGTTCCGCAAGCTGCCTTGGAAGGACGCCCGTTTCTTCTCCCTGTTCCTGGCTATGCTTTGGTTTATTCCTGCCGGTGCGGGCGGTATCATTAACGCAAGTAACCAGTTAAACCAAGTGGTTCACAATACCATCTGGGTAACCGGTCACTTCCATCTCACCATAGGTACTGCGGTTGCATTGACTTTCTTCTGTGTAAGCTATTGGTTGATTCCGCACCTGACTGGCCGGAAGATGACCCGGACAACCAACGAGCTGGGCAGACTGCAAGCGGTTCTCTGGTCGATCGGTATGATCTTCATGTCCGGTTCAATGCATACCCTTGGTTTGTTGGGCGGACCGCGCCGTACTGCCGGTACCACTTACATGAATGATCCGACAGCTCTCAGTTGGATTCCTTTTCATAAACTCGCGGCTCTTGGCGGTGCGTTCCTGTTCTTTGCAGCCATGCTGCAGGTAGGTCTTGTGCTCTATCTTGCATTCAAAGCTCCGAAAGGTGAACAGGAATATCCGATGGGCGACGTTGCAGAAGATGCAGCCGAAACTCCGCGTATCCTCGAGCGTTGGCCGGTTTGGATCTCGGTTGCAGTTATCTTGATCCTGGTGGCATACGGATATCCGATTGCCGATATGATTCAGAATCCGCCACCTGGCGCACCGGGTGTAAGAACCTGGTAAACAGTTTTAAAGAAACGGCATGCTCAAAGGGCATGCCGTTTTTTGCATGGGGTGCTCCGAACATGGGAAAACTGGGAAAGTCGTACAGGTCTACAGTTCGGAGGTTAAGATGAATACGTTCTGGAACTTTATTGACACAATCAAGTTGGGCGTATGGCTGGTTCTGATTTTCTTGTTTCACATGCTCCTGTATCTGGCACTGGGCACCGATGCCTGGTTTGTCACAACACTGCTGGCCACTGCCACTTACGCTGTGGCAATCCTTTTGCTAAAAGCGATTGCAAAACGAAGAAGGCAAGAAATTTAAAATTTCCACCCAATTGCCGGGTGGATGTTTTTTTATGGTACAATGGTTTGCGGATTTAAAATTATTCCAACCAGGGAATGGGGGATTTTTACATGGTGTGGCTGCTGCTTGCTGGGGACATTCTGATGCTGATTTTGTTTGCTTTAATGGGTCAATCGGAACATAAGACGTATACGACGTTTCAAGGCACTTTGGAGACAGCGGCTCCATTCGTCATTGCCTGGCTGATTGTGGGACTGGTCCTGGGACTTTACAAATTGCAGCACTACCGCAGTTTTGCCAGCATGTTCAAACGAACGCTGATTGTATGGATCTTGGCCATTCCGTTTGGGATGATGCTCCGCAACCTGTACCTGAACTCTGCGCTAAAAATTCCATTCCTGATTGTGGCCTTGGTATCTACACTGATTTTGTTATCCATCTGGCGCATCATTTTTGTGTGGATCTACAATCGACGCAATGCCTAGGTAAGAGGCGCCCCAACAGGGGCGCTTTAAATGTGTATCCGTGAGAAGGGTTTTGTAAGGCAAACAGAGAAATAGTGGGCGGGAGCGGTAGAGCAGGGCTTTAGGCCGGAGATGCGAAGAAGCGGAACCGCATCGAAGCGGAAGACAGAAAATTGGGAACAGAAATAAAGTCAGTCGCGGCAGTTGATTGAAAACGGGTTGGCATTATTTGGAGGAGGAGATACAAAATGTACAAAACGATCTTGTTTGAGAAATCGAATCAGATGGCGATTATTGCTTTAAATCGCCCGGAAGTGATGAACGCGTTCAATGTGGAGATGCATGAAGAGGTTTATGACGCATTGAACAAGGCGGCGGAAGACGTAGATGTGCGCTGCATTGTCTTTCGCGGGAACGGAAAGGGCTTTAGCTCCGGGGCCGATCTGAAGAGCATCAGCAGGGAAGATGTGGCTTCTCTTGATCATGGCACCTATTTGAAGAATACTTACAACCGCTTGCTTCTCCGAATGGCGGAGATTGAGAAACCGATCATTGGGGCACTGCATGGCCCGGTGTTCGGTGCAGGACTTGGGGTAGCCCTGGCATGTGATTTGCGGATAGCGGCCGCAAGTTCTTCCTACTCCATGGCATTTATCAAGATTGGCCTGATCCCCGACGCGGGTAGCCATTTCTTCCTGCCGAGGATCGTGGGACTGAGCAGGGCAATGGAACTTGCCATGCTGGGAGATACCCTTACATCCGAAGAAGCTCTGCGGTTAGGCCTTGTTAACAAAGTGGTGCCGGATGAAGAATTTGAACAGGCGGCCCAAGCCTATGCTTTTCGATTGGCTCAATCCCCAACCCAGGCGCTGGGATTGATCAAGAAGAACATGTACATGAGTTTTGAGAGCGATCTGGCAACCGTACTGGAGGCGGAAGTCAGAGGCCAATCGATTTGCGGCAGATCCAGAGACCATCAGGAAGGCGTTACCGCTTTCTTTGAGAAACGGAGACCGAATTTTACAGGAAAATAGAATTATAATCTGCTTTATGGCATGCTTTAACGGCATGCCTTTTCTTTTGCCGGAATAAACACAAAACCGGATTGATTCTCGGATTTCAACATGCGGACAATAATTGATCTAACTGTTTGAAACAAATTTTTCATAAACTTAATCCAATTATTCATGTGGAATGACATATTTTTGAAGAGTATTAATTGTGTGATAAAAGTCACACTTGGGCTTCCGGTGCGGGAATACAAAAGAGATAGAAAGTGGTTTCCTGACTCCTGGATTAGTGGGGCCGGCGCTTCGAACCATTCAAATGGAGGGAATCGAAATGAAAATGAAAGCGCTTGCATTGTTGATTTTAACAGGAGCACTTTTGGCCGGTTGTTCAGCTCAAACAGGTGACACGAACGTTGCTCAAAGCAATCAGAACTCGAAACCTGCACCAACAAATATGAATTTGCACGAAGGGATTAACCAACCCCCAGTTCCGGTTATTGTAAAGCGTACCGGTGATCATGAAGTCTATGTGGAGATGACTTCCCAGATTACGGACCTTGAGATTGCTCCCGGGGTAAAGTACAAAGCCTGGACCTTTAACGGAACGGCTCCCGGACCGGTCATCAAAGTAAAAGAAGGGGACACCATCAAATTCAAAATGAAAAATCTGGACCCGAAAGTCCCCCACAGTATGGACTTTCATGCGGTACACGCATCTCCGAGCAAAGACTTTGCCGATATCCATCCGAATGAAGAAGGCGTATTCACTTATCCGGCTATGACACCGGGCGTATTTATGTACCATTGCGGAACCAAGCCCGTATTGCTGCATATTGCCAACGGCATGTACGGTACGATTATCGTTGAGCCAAAAGACGGATATCCCACCGACAAAGAAATCAATCGGGAATTCATCATTACCCAGTCTGAATTCTACAAAGAAAACGACCTGAATGACATGACGAATGGAGTTCCATCATACGTTCTCTTCAACGGAAAGCATCCGGATCTCAGCAAGCCGTTCTATGCCAAAGTGGGAGACAAGGTTCGAATCTACTTCAACAACGTGGGTCCGAACGAAGTCAGCAGTTTCCACGTGGTAGGAACCACTTTTGACACCGTATATGTGGACGGCAATCCGAAGAACGTGCTGAACGGCCTGCAAGCTTATACTGTACCTGCATCTGGCGGTCTGGTTGTTGAGTTCAGGGTGTTGAAGGAAGGAACTTATCCGATCGTAACCCACCAGTTTAACCATGTTCAAAAAGGTGCGCTGGCCAAACTGATTGTCACCGCAGACGGCAACCCGCCGCAAACCGCTGACAAGTCCAGTCATTAAATGAAAGATTTACACCTCTCCCGCAAGGGGGAGGTTTTTTGCTGATTTGACTATTCTGCCATTCCCATATGCCGGTTCTCTTTGCAGGAGAGTTCAAGTACACGCAGTTCGTAGCTTTCAGCTCCCGATTGTACAAACGGATCCGCTTCGGCGATTCGTTTTGCTTCTTCATAGGAGGCGGCCTTAATGATGATCATACCGCCTTTGGAATCGGCAAAAGGTCCGCAGAGCACCAATTGATCTTTTTCCTCCAGGGCCTGTAAGTGTTTCACATGTGCGCGAATCAGATTCTCTGTCAGACTTTGGCCCGGGTTCTTGGTAAGCAAAATTACATAGCGGATGAACTGATTGTCCGGGGTATTCATTCGGTCCAGCCCCTTTCCGGTTTTTTCCTCTTATCCACTATCTTGACATGTGCCCCGGTTTCATGCAAACTAAATTAAAATCCAAAATAGCAAGACTTCTATCCAGAGTGGCGGAGGGAACTGGCCCGATGATACCACAGCAACCGGTGCGCGGCACACGGTGCTAATTCCAGCAGATTGACATTCTGGAAGATAGGAGGAGCGGACACCGAAGTTTGGCCCTCTCTGACAGGAGAGGGTTTTTAGTTTGCAGGGGGCGACCCTCATTAGGTAAGGGGGAGAAGCATGACGGCACGCGGACAATTGTTGCGCGAACAAATGAAGAAGAAGATTCTGATCCTTGACGGTGCGATGGGGACGATGATCCAGCAGGCGGGACTTACGGCTGACGATTTTGGCGGGGAAGAATACGAAGGCTGCAATGAATACCTGAATCTGACACGTCCCGATGTGATTCAAGGAATTCACGAGCAGTACCTGGCAGCGGGGGCCGACATCATTGAAACCAACACCTTCGGTTCCACCCGGCTGGTGCTGGCTGAATACAACCTGCAGGACAAGGCTGACGAGATCAACCTGGCGGCTGCCCGTTTGGCGGTGGAAGCGGCCCGCAAATACTCGACGCCGGAATGGCCCCGCTTTGTTGCGGGGGCTATGGGCCCCACCACCAAGACGTTGTCTGTGACCGGCGGAACCACCTTTGAAGAGTTGATGGAAAACTATTACCGGCAAGCCAAAGTGTTGATTCAGGGCGGGGTGGACATGCTGCTGCTGGAAACGGCCCAGGATACTCTCAATGTCAAAGCGGGCAGTCTTGGAATCAGGAAAGCGTTTGAGGAGCTGGGCGAGGAACTTCCGCTGATGTTATCAGGAACCATCGAACCAATGGGAACCACGCTGGCAGGCCAGAATATCGAGTCGTTCTACATCTCGCTGGAACATTTGAAGCCGATCACCGTGGGACTTAACTGTGCAACGGGACCGGAGTTTATGCGGGACCATCTGCGAACTCTGTCCGAATTGGCCCAGTGTGGGGTCAGCTGCTATCCGAACGCAGGATTGCCTGATGAGAACGGACATTACCACGAATCTCCGCAAGCATTGGCGAAAAAAATGGCCGGGTTCGCAGAACTGGGCTGGCTGAACATTGCGGGGGGCTGTTGTGGCACGACACCCGAACATATCCGCGCCCTGGCGGAAGCATTGAAAGATTACAAGCCCAGACAGGAAGCCGGAGGACACCTGCCGGCCGTTTCCGGTATTGAGACAGTGTATCTGGAAGCGGACAACCGTCCTTTGATGGTCGGAGAGAGGACGAACGTTATCGGTTCCAAGAAGTTCCGAACACTGATTGCGGAGGGCTTGTATGAAGACGCGTCGGAAATTGCCCGCGCCCAGGTGAAGAAAGGGGCGCACATCATCGATATCTGTCTGGCCGATCCGGACCGGGACGAGTATGGCGACATGGAGAATTTTCTAAACTATGTCGTCAAGAAGGTGAAAGTGCCGTTGATGATTGACTCCACCGATGTGCGGGTGATGGAGCTTGGCTTGAAACATTCGCAAGGGAAAGCCATTCTCAACTCCATTAACCTTGAGGACGGAGAGAAGCGGTTTGAGGAAGTGGCCCCTCTGATTACCCGCTACGGGGCGGCGGTAGTAGTAGGAACCATCGATGAGACCGGAATGGCGGTTACCCGGGAACGCAAGCTGGAAGTGGCCAAGCGATCCTATGATCTGCTGGTAAACAAGTATGGCGTTAATCCGCAGGACATTATCTTCGATCCGCTGGTATTCCCGGTAGGCACAGGGGATGAGCAGTATATCGGGTCGGCGTTGGAGACGGTGGAAGGAATCCGTTTGATCAAGGAATCGATGCCGGAGTGCGGCAGTATTCTTGGAATCTCCAACGTGTCCTTTGGTCTTCCGCCTGCGGGCCGGGAAGTGCTCAATGCGGTGTTCCTGTATCACTGCACCAAAGCCGGGCTGGATTATGCAATCGTAAACACGGAGAAATTGGAGCGCTACGCGTCCATTCCGGAAGAAGAACGGCGGTTGGCAGAAGAACTGCTGTTCCGTACGAATGAACAGACACTCGCCGAATTTACCGCTTTTTATCGGGAAAAGAAAGTGGCCAAAGTGAAGGAAGTCTCCAGCCTGTCCCTTGAGGAGAGGTTGGCCAATTATGTGGTGGAAGGCAGCAAGGACGGCCTGATTGACGACCTGAACGAAGCATTGAAGAAATACGCTCCCCTTGACATTATTAACGGTCCGCTGATGAAAGGCATGGAAGAAGTCGGACGGCTGTTTAACGACAACGAATTGATTGTGGCGGAAGTGCTGCAAAGCGCGGAAGTAATGAAGGCGGCCGTGGCACATCTTGAACCGTTCATGGAGCGGACAGAAACGGCTGTCAAAGGCAAGATCCTGCTTGCCACCGTAAAAGGCGACGTTCATGACATCGGGAAGAACCTGGTGGAAATCATCCTATCCAACAACGGCTACCAGGTGGTCAATCTGGGCATCAAGGTTCCGCCTGAACAGTTGATTGCCGCATACCGGGAAGAGAAGCCGGATGCGATCGGACTGTCCGGACTCCTGGTAAAATCGGCCCAACAGATGGTGACCACTGCACAGGACTTGCGGGAGGCGGGGATTGAGGTTCCCATCCTGGTCGGTGGAGCAGCCTTGACCCGTAAATTTACCCATACGCGAATTGCTCCGGAGTATAATGGACTGGTGTTGTACGCAAAAGATGCCATGGATGGGCTGGATCTGGCCAACCGGTTAAGCGACGAGCAGCAGCGCAAAGCGTTGGTTCAGGAACTGAGGGACATCCAGAATTCTTATGTGATGGAATCGGGCAAAGGAGCCGGAGGATCGAACGAATCGACGCAGGTTGCGGACAGACGCTCCGATGTCGACCGCAATGCCCCGGTTTTCGTTCCACCCGATCTGGAGCGTCATATATTGCGGGACTACCCGGTTTCTCACCTGCAGCCCTACCTCAACCTGCGAATGCTGCTTGGCAAACACTTGGGAGTAAAGGGCAATGTGGAGAAGCTGCTGGAAGAGAAGGATCCAAAGACCACCGAACTGATGGACGTCATCAATCACCTGCTGAAAGAAGCGAAGGAAACGGGGCTGATCCGGGCACATGGCATGTACCGTTTCTTCCCGGCGCAATCAAGCGGCAATGACATCCTGATATACGATCCAAAGAATCCCGCCAAAATTCTTGAAAGGTTTACGTTCCCAAGGCAGCTGCAGGATCCGTATCTGTGCCTGGCCGATTTTTTGAAACCGGTGGAAAGCGGCGTCATGGATTATGTCGGATTTCTGGTGGTAACGGCGGGCGGAGGTGTGCGTGAACGGGCCAATGAATGGAAAGACAAAGGGGATTACCTGCGGTCTCATGCCATCCAGGCCCTCGCTCTGGAGTTGGCGGAAGCCTTCGCCGAGCGGATTCATCATATCATGCGGGATGTGTGGGGATTCCCCGATCCTGCTGACATGACGATGCAGGAGCGTTTCGGGGCCCGCTACCAGGGGATTCGGGTGTCCTTCGGGTATCCCGCCTGTCCAAATCTGGACGACCAGGCTCAATTGTTTCGCTTGATGCAGCCGGAGGATATCGGGGTGCATCTGACGGAAGGGTTCATGATGGATCCGGAGGCGTCCGTTTCGGCGATGGTGTTTGCCCATCCGGAAGCAAGGTATTTTAATGTGGAATAGTCGGTAAAATGATTCAAAACCTGAATTCGACACAGCTTGACAAAATCTTTACACAAAACTGTCAACTTGATGTCGAATTCAGGTTTAATTTGTATTTCAATCTTAGTTTTGTCTGATTATAATAATCTTGTAGGAAAAAGTATCTTGGAAAAACGATCTATGCTTTCCAAAAGGGGACAGGTATTTTTGTGGCTCAATTTCGGTATCAAGCAGTCAATCGGCTTGGGCAGAGTCTGAAGGGACAAATTGAAGCTGTCGACCTGAATGCGGCCGTGGAAGAACTGCGGAAGCAGGGGCTTTATCCGATGAAGGTCAAGGCCGGTTCCGGTGGAGGACTCCTGACGAAGGAGATCGAACTGGGGTTCCTGGCGGGACGAAAGGTAAAACTGCAGGACTTCGTACCTTTCTGCCGGCAGTTTGCCACATTGATCCGTGCAGGGGTTTCCGTGACGCGATCCCTTGAGATTCTGGCTTCCCAGACGGATCACCGGGGGCTCAAGAAAGCTTTGGTGGAAGTGCACAAGGAAGTTCGGCAGGGAGTGTCGCTGCAGGAAGCATTCGCCAATCACAAGGCGGTGTTCCCCGAGATGTTTGTCAACATGGTGGGGGCCGGCGAATATTCAGGGCAGCTGGAAACGATGCTGGAGCGGATGGCGGTCTACTTTGAACGGCAACGGGCCACCCAGCAGAAACTGGTTTCCGCTTTGACATATCCGATACTGGTGTTTTTCATTGCGATTGGGGTCAGTATCTTCCTGTTGACTACCGTCGTTCCTTCTTTTGCCAAAACTTTTGCCGAGCAGGGGGTGGAACTGCCGCTGCCGACGAGAATCACGCTGGGGATCAGCCAATTTTTGACCGATCAATGGTACATAGCCCTGGGGGGAGCGGCAGTTCTGGCAGTGGCTGTCACCGGCACCCTTCGCACCAAGCGGGGACGCTTGCTGTGGGACAAGCTCCGGCTTCGGATTCCGGTGTTTGGAAAACTGTATCAGAAGGGCTTAATGGCCCGCTTTACCCGCACTTTCTCAACGCTGGAAGCAAGTGCCGTCCCGATTCTCGACCAACTGGAACTGCTCAGGAAGGTCATCGGCAACAGTCTGTTTGATCGGGTGATAACAGAAGCCCAGCAAAAACTGCGCAAAGGGGAACGTCTTTCCGACGTGTTGGACAAGCACCTCGCCCTCTTTCCGCCGATGGTGACCCATATGGTGGCGATCGGGGAAGAAACCGGGACCCAGGAGCATCTGCTGGCGAATCTGGCCGATTTTTACGAAACGGAAGTGAACGAGATGTCCTCACGGCTCAGTTCGATCCTGGAGCCGATGATGATTGTGTTCCTGGCGGTGATCGTGGGGTTGATCATTATTTCCGTTTATCTGCCGATGTTCAAAATGATGAATTTTACTCAGTAATTTCCGCACGGCAGCATCCTGCCAGCGGATTACATACTTAGCAATGTGGAGAAGGGGAGAGCAACATGGTGGATCCAAAAGTGCAAGTGGGGATGGAAAAAATCAAGGAAGAACAGGAAAAGAAGGAAAAGCGCCGAAAGCGACAGGCTGGGGTCACGCTCATTGAATTGCTGGTCGTCGTAACAATTCTTGCGATTGTATCTGGGATCGGTTTCACATTGGTGGGAAACCAGATTGATCGTTCCAGGGATAGCGCAGACCTTGCAAACGTTCGATCAATAGCAGATGCTGTGCAGAGATATCTACTTGACAATCCAAATGGTACAGGGCTTCCAGCCGATGGGGCAAGTGCAAACATAACTAGTTCACATGTCTTGGTAACTGGCGGTTACTTAGGTCAGGCTCCAGCCAACCCTTATGGTGCAACTACACAATATTCAATTGAAAGATCAGGAAAAAATATTATTGTTCGTGACGTCGATAATAGCCCAGACGACGATATCACTCTTAATAACGTATTGCCCTAATAGCACAATGCCCCTTTCATAGGGGCCATTTCTTTAAGGAAGTACACTTAAAATGAATCAATTGAATTGGCTTTTAATTCTCTATGCTGTCTTATTTGGTCTGTTAGTAGGTTCATTCCTTAACGTCGTGTCCATCCGATTTCCCAAAGGGGAATCCATTGTGGTTCCCCCTTCCAGGTGCCCCCACTGCGGTACCCGTTTGGGGATTCTCGACCTTGTCCCCGTCTTTAGCTGGCTTTTTCTTAGGGGACGATGCAGAGCCTGCAAGGGGACCATCCACTGGCAATACCCTGTTGTAGAAGCGATTACCGCTTTGCTGTGGGGAGTGGTGGCATGGAGATTCGGGTGGTCTTGGGAAACAGTCTTGGGTCTTGCTTTTGTCAGCTTCCTGATTCCCTTGGCTGTTATTGACATTAAGGAGCTTCTGCTGCCAAATGTCTTAACTTATCCGCTCTTAGCAGTAGCGATCATAGGGAGA
This sequence comes from Effusibacillus lacus, assembly GCF_002335525.1. Classification (NCBI taxonomy): domain Bacteria; kingdom Bacillati; phylum Bacillota; class Bacilli; order Caryophanales; family Alicyclobacillaceae; genus Effusibacillus; species Effusibacillus lacus. The sequence continues at coordinate 76,298 of NZ_BDUF01000003.1, read as the reverse complement.
TTTGCCATCGGGTCGGAATCTTTGTGGACTTATTTCTTGGGCGGAGTACTCGGTGCAGGTTTTCTCCTTTTTCTCTGGTGGATCAGCCCCTATCTGTTTGGAAAAGAAGGCATGGGCCTTGGGGACGTAAAGTTGATGGCTGGCATTGGAGTGATGACCGGACTGTCAGGTGCCATTTTGACAATGTTTCTGGCATCCCTGTCAGGTTTGGCGGTGGGGCTTTATTTGCAAAAATCGGGTCGCCTGCAAACCGGGCAGCACATGCCCTTTGGTCCGTTTCTTTGTGGTGGAGCCATGATTGCCTATTTGTTCGGTGAATCCATAGTTGCCTGGTATCTGAACTTTCTAAAGTAAGGTGCGGTGGGAAGGGAGGGGACATCATGCAGAACCGACTGTCTGAACGAGGATACTCCCTTGTGGAAGTGCTGGCTTCCATGGTCATTGTGATGGTTCTGCTCCTTCCGGTAATGGGGTATTTCACTGACGGGTACCGCGGAGTGAAGCAGTCCGGTGATCGAACTCAGGTTGTCACGGTTGCAGGACGGACAATGGAATCCCTTTACAACTGGATGAATGGACAGTGGAAGACCCTCAGTCTTGACAAAAGCGGAAATCCACAGGATGTGAATTTTGCTGCCTTAAACATCGACGACCCACCTCCTGGGGTTCAAATTACCGTATCCTACACTTATGATTCAGATCGAAATGGATGGAATACCCGTGTTGCTTGCCGGTGGAGGCCAAATGGTGCCGATCAGGATCAAACTTATGTCCTGACTTCGTTTTACGGAGATTATGACCATGATGATTAGGATGCACAGTGGGGAAAAGGGATTGACATTGGTTGAAATGATGGCTGCTTTGACCATAGCCTTACTGGTGATTGGGATTGCTTTTACGATTCGCCAATTCAGCGAAAGGACGGAAAGAGACATTCACATTCAATCGGGTTTGCAGGAGCAGGTTCGGCTATTGGAACAGTTAATAGTACCCTTAGTGCAGGACAGCCAAAGAATCACGCCGAACGCAGACGGAACTGAAATCGTGATTGAGCAAACCGACAGCACGGGTTTTGTTACCATTGCTGAACTGTCATGGGATCCTAATGGTCAAACATTATTGGTAAAGCGATTCAGTCCTCCCTTTCAAAAAACCTTTGAACATGTAAGCGAGTTTAGTTACCAAAATAACATTGGAGTTGCAGAATTCCACGTCACGTTTCAGGACCGAAACCATTCCTTTGACACGACTTTTTCCGCCACACCGCGAATGCAACCGTAAGACAAGGAGGGAAGAACCATGCCGCATACCAGACAGAGCCGGGAATCCGGATATACGCTTGTTCTTGTGCTCATGGTCTCCCTGATCCTGATGACTTTATTGGCTGCTGTCAGCACAAGGGTAGTCTCGGAAGCAAAGAGCACCGAGTCCCAAGGTGCAAGGAAACAGGCCTACTATTTGGCAGAAGAGGGAGCAGAACTTGTTCTCAGCAAGCTTCATCAAACGGCTGAAACTTCCGGGTACCCGGATAACCAAGCAGAATTGAACAGTCTGCTTTCGAGCCTCAATCTGCCGATATCAGTAGCGGAACCTGCTGGAACCATCGATATTACCAATGCAAGATTCCTAAGCAATGGAACGGTAGAGTTTACCGCAGTAGGCACTATACCCGCTTCCAATAAAGTACAGCAAATCGTGGTAACGGTAGATATGTTCACGCTTCCTGCTGTATTTCAATATTCGATGGCTTCAGAAGGGGACGTGGACTTTAAAGGAAACCCAAATGTGACAATGATAGGTAACATATATCTGGGTGGCACAACCAATCTGAAAAACGGTTTTAAGATTGAGAATGGAAGAATTGAGTTGGGGAAGGATTCAAACCTTAACGAGAAGGATCTGGACGATTATCCTGTTACAAAAAGAGATAGCAACTTGTCATTTCCTTCTTACACCCAACTGAAAAGTACTTTGCAAGGCAGATCTGACGCTGCCGAAATCCAGACCCAGTCCATATCTTTATCGACTTTGCTGACTACGAACAAGGATGTCTTTTTATTAAATGGTGAGAAGTGGGAGTATGACAATAAAAAAGATAAATGGGAACTGAAATCAAACGAAGTGACTTTAAAACTGGACACATGGACCGACAAGAAGCTGTTTATTGCAACAACCGGGGATCTTACCATCGAAGTGGATGAGGATTTCGACGACAAGCAGTTTCGTATTTTCTTCTATGCACCAAACGGTACACTAAAAATTGATAAAAAAAATGTTCTAAAATTAAAAGGCGGGATTAGTGGTTCCACGGTTGAGATAAATGGCGGAAAAGGCAACTCCAACGTGGTCATTGAATTCGACAGAGATTTATTTTCCGAAATCGGAATCGAAGATATGCCGGGGATTTCGACCCCCAATCCCGAAGTCATCAGTCGCCGTATTCGGTAAATTAGAAGATGGTTACAGGAGGCACTCATGCAGTTCTCGTTCAAACGCCATACAGGAGTTGGGATCAGTCTAAAAGCGGATCGGCTGGAAGTGGTGTATGCCCGGGGCGGGCATGGTGTGGTTGAAGTTCTGGCCCATGAGGTGATTCCGTTTTCCAATCAAATCTATGACAATGGTCGAATCCACGATTTTGATCGGTTTGCTTCTGATCTTAACAATACATTTCGTAAGTATAGACTCCCTATCCGAAAGGTTGTCCTGAATCTGCCCAGTGCAGCAGCTGTCATACGTATGGTTGCGATGCCCAAAGTGGGACGGAAACAGATGCAAGATCTGCTTCGGTTCCAGCTTCATGATCAGATTTGGCTTCCCATGAACGATCCTGTCTATGATTTTGACTTCTTTCCACCTGAGCTGCAGCCGAAAGAACAGGTGGATGAGCAAGGGGACCAAGCGATGATTCTGCTGGTGGCTGCTCCTGGTGAACTGATCAACGGACTGGTCCGTGCCTTCAAGGAGGCAGGTATTCGCCTCGCCGCTATTGAGGTAAAAGGCCTAAGCGCTCTTCGTGCGCTAAAAGCCTTGAACAAAAAACCGGATCAAGCGGCTCTCCTGGTAGATTTCGGGACCGAGGGCGTAACGGCCCATTTCTATCAGAAGGGAAGTTTGTTGATGACCCGTACCCTCGATATGCGAGCGGATGACTACATACTACCCCAGGGTCAGGGGGCATGGGGAGAGGTGGCTGTGACAGCGGCAGGTGAATCCGCATTACAAGCTTCTTTTGGGGGGAACACAGACAGCAAGTGGGACGTTTTCGATCAGGAGAACGAAGCCCTTTTGGATTCGTTGTGCCGAGACCTTAGCTATCAAATCCAGCGATCCATATCTTTCCTGCAATATTCTTTAAAACAACGTGATTTTGCTTTGGGTACCGTTTATTTAAACAATCATGTGCCAAGTCCTACAAAAATGGCAAACAGTTTGGCGGCACAGCTTGGTATAAGCACTGAGATTCTGCAAATCCCCATCATCCGTCAATCCGTTCGGACACCACACAAAGTAGTCAGTCTACCTGCAGCCGGTGCAGCGCTGAGGGGGGTAATTTCCGATGCAGATTAACCTTTTGCCTGTACAACCTCCGAGTGTTATCTATAAAACGATCGCACTGACAACACTAGCGGGTCTCCTGGCAATAGGAAATCTGTGGTTTGTCGTGAGGTGGATTCAGCATGGAAACGAGCAGATGCTGGCAGAACAGCTACTAACCAGTGAACGGGCAAAACTTCCCGACCTTCAAAGCAAAGCGTCTGAGATCCAGAAGTTACTGGATACCGCCAAGCAATCACAAGCCCTTGATTCCTGGTCGGGCAAGCGTCCTCAATTCCTGGAAGAACTGAGTCTGTTCTCATCCCTGCTTCCTGCCAAGAGTTATCTAACTTCTGTTCATTATGTAGGGACAGGGATCTACGATCTGGAAGCCGAGCTGCCGGATATGGAATCGGTGTCGACTTTTTTGCGTCACCTGCAGATTCATCCCAAGATCACCGGTTTAACAGTCAAGGCGGCAACTCGAATTGAAGGGGAACTGAAAGCATCTGTATCCATTCCTTTGGAGGAACTGCTTAAGCCCCAATCCACACCGGGGCAGTGGCAGCAGATTCCTTCACAACCCCCGGGGTCCGGCCAACAGGTTCCCCCTGTGCAACCATTGCCCAAGCAAACGATTCCGTCAACGCCAGTCCCTGGACAACAGCCAGGTTACCCATCTGACTACGGGCAGTCCAAAGGGGGCTCTTCTTCACTTTCAAAGGTGGGGGACAAGAACGGAACTTTTTGGGCAAAGCTCAATGCTTTCTTGCCGTGGCATGCCAAAAAAGCACATGCGGAAGCACCGACAGATAACTCACATTCGGAAAACAAGGCTGAAATTCAGGGACCCGCCAACATCAATGGAACGGTAGATATTTCATTAACTCTGAAACCTCCTGCCTATCAAAAGTATAAGCTGGAAGTCCAGATTACCTTGCCCCGATAATGCCCGTAGAAAGGAAGGACAGGATGTTATCGTCTCTCACATTTCCACAGAAAATCGTACTCCTGCTGTCGGGTTGCCTGTTCCTGTCTGGTGGGGCTTTTGGATATCTGTCCTGGCAGAAGGAAAAAGCTGCCTCAGAAATAAAAGGACAAGCGGACGCTGTATCCCAACAGGTTACCCGACTGCAGCAAAAGATCCAGCAGAAAGTGGAAACCCCGGATTGGAAAAAACTGGGGCGAGCGATCCCAAAGGATTGGGAAATGCCATTGTTTTTCGCTGATTTGACTTTGGCCGCCAAGGACAGCCAAGTGACGCTGGTGAGTGTAACCCCGGCGATAACGAAAGACGAACCCACCGACAAAAAATCTGAGACCAGCACCCAAAATGGGTCTGCCAATAATTCCAAGCAGGGGAACAAGAAAGAAACAGCCTTGGCCAGTCCCCCACCTGAACTAGCGGGGATTCAATCTTTGGAAATAACGGTTTCTGCAGAAGGGAAGCCGGAGGACCTGATACAGTTCCTGGACAGGCTTCAACAGATGCAGAGGTTGATCTGGATCAATGAGTATAACGTTTGTTTTTGTAAGGACCGTGCGGCCGGTGGGTCTAACAGCGGAGGGACTAAGCAATCGTCCGGTAAAGGGGCGATGCCCAAGCTTGATTTGAAGCTGTCACTTTATTCCCATTCCCCGTGGAACAACGATGAGGCAAATACGATTGAGTGGCCGCTCCCCATTGAACCGGCCGGTAATGAACGGGCATTTGGAAGACCCTAATGGAATTGGCTGCAAAGAGAGGGCATCGATATGACACGTAAACGTCTGGGAGACCTGTTGCTGGAGTTCGGTCTGGTCACGAAGGACCAACTGGATCAGGCCCTTGCGGAACAGAAAGTGACTGGCCAGCCCCTGGGGGAAGTGTTGATCCAGAGGGGCGCCATTTCGGAGGATCAATTGATTGAAGTCATGGAGTTTCAACTGGGTGTGCCCCATGTGAACCTGGAACAATATGAGGTGGATCGCTCCATCGTTGATCTTGTGCCGGAAGAATTGGCCCGCCGTTACAAGGTATTGCCTGTCAAACGCCGGGGCAATCGTTTGACATTGGCCATGATTGATCCGATGGACTATTACGCCATCGATGACATCCAAATGACTACCGGCTTGCAGATCGATCCGGTTATTGCGACAAGGGACAGCATACAAAAAGCGTTTACCCATTACTACAGTTTGAAGAAATCAATTTCCGAAGTACTGGAAGATATTCATCCGGAAGAAATCGACGAAAGCCAGGTTCGTGGGGAAGATGCGCCGATTGTACGCATGGTCAACCAGTTGATCGAAGATGCGGTGGACAAGCGGGCGAGCGATATCCATTTTGACTCGCAGCGGGCCGGTGTGGTGGTGCGTTTCCGGATTGACGGCATCCTGATGAACCAGATGCGGCTGCCCAAACACATGCAGCCGGTGCTTACCGCCAGGATCAAGATCATGGCCAACCTGAACATCGCGGAACGGCGGTTGCCGCAGGATGGCCGTATCCAATTGCAGGTTCGGGGACGCACCGTTGACGTTCGGGTTGCTACCCTGCCTACGATTTTCGGAGAGAAAATCGTGCTGCGGCTGCTTGATATGAAGAATGCCATCACGCGGATCGACAGGCTCGGGTTCTCGGAGATAAACGAAAAAACCTTCATGAGAATGGTCAATTCGGCTCATGGAATCGTGCTCGTGACAGGACCTACGGGAAGCGGGAAAACTTCGACCCTCTATGCGGCGCTTCATCACCTGAATACGGAAAGACAGAACCTGATCACGATCGAAGATCCGGTCGAGTACCAACTTGACGGGATCAACCAGGTGCAGGTGAATCCGGCCATCGGTCTCACCTTTGCCGCGGGTCTCCGCTCCATTCTCCGGGAAGACCCGAATATTATCATGATCGGGGAAATCCGGGACATGGAAACGGCGGAGATTGCATTTCGGGCAGCGTTGACAGGCCACCTGGTGCTGTCCACCCTGCATACCAATGATGCTGCCAGCGCCGTGACCCGACTGCTGGATATGGGCCTGGAATCCTACCTGATTGCTTCCACCATGCGGGGAGTGGTGGCGCAAAGATTGGTTCGCCGGATTTGTACCGACTGCAAGGTGTCCTATGTTCCCCATGCGGAAGAGGCGGCTGTGCTGGAGAAACACGGTGTGCATGCCGACAAACTGTGGCGGGGGAGCGGCTGCGCCCTGTGCAACCGGACCGGCTACCGGGGGCGGCTGGCCATCCAGGAAGTACTGCCGTTTGACGAGGAACTCCGCACCCTGGTTACCCAACATCATCCCATCGATACATACAGGAATTGGGCCAGGAAACAGGGTTTCAGAACCATGCTGGAAGACGGTTTGGACAAAGCGGTGCAAGGTCTCACAACAATGGAGGAAGTGTTCCAGGTTGTCATTTCGGATGAGTGAGAAAGCGGGGATCATATGAAGAAAATTGACTCATTGCTGCGGGAAACTGTAGAAAGGAAAGCTTCGGATCTGCACGTGTCCGTTGGGATTCCCCCTTATCTGAGAATTGACGGACGGCTGGTGCCGATGGGACATCCGGCATTGTCCGTGGAAGATTGCGCTTCCCTCGCGAAAGAGCTGCTGGGGGAAGAAGCGTGGATAACGTTTGCCGAGACGGGCGAATACGATACCTCTTATTCCGTTCCCGGATTGGCCCGCTTCCGGGTCAACGTGTTCAGGCAGCGGGGAACGGTCTCCATGGCCCTTCGCGTCATTGCATTCGGGATTCCCACCATGGACACTTTGGGGCTGCCGCCGGTAACGCATGAAATCATCAAACGGCCCTACGGCCTGATTCTGGTGACAGGGCCCACCGGCAGCGGAAAATCCACGACGCTGGCGGCGATGATCAATGAGATGAACCGGACCATGGAGCGTCATGTCATCACCTTGGAAGATCCCATCGAATACCTTCACAATCATAATCGAAGCATTGTAGTACAACGGGAGATCGGATTGGACACGGCCAGTTTTTCAACAGGGCTGCGGGCAGCCCTGCGGGAAGATCCCGATGTGATCCAAATCGGGGAAATGCGGGACCTGGAGACGATTTCCACAGCCATTACAGCGGCGGAGACCGGGCATCTGGTACTGGCCACGCTGCACACGCCGGATGCGGCCCAGACCATCGACCGGATCATTGATGCATTCCCGGCCAACCAGCATGCGCAAATCCGTCTTCAATTGTCCAATGTCCTGGTTGCCATCTACGCGCAGCGGTTGCTTAAACAAAGGAACGGCAACGGCCGGGTGGCCGCCATTGAGGTTCTTGTCAACATCCCGGCGGTGGCCAATCTCATCCGTCAAGAGAAGGTGCATCAGATCAAGAACATCATCCAAACCGGGGCCCGGTATGGGATGCAAACGATGGAGCAGGCTGTCGACAGGCTGATCCGGGAAGGGAAGGTAGATCCCCGGGATTGTGAAAGTCTGATGTTGGAGCTGCGCCAATCCAATATACCCTTCTAGCCGGAACCGGCATTCTTGACAAAATTCTTACAACAAACAGACAGTTTATTGAAAAATGTAAGATTATGTATTATTCCGGTTGACCCTCATTTATAATAAACGTCAGGTAAAGAGTGATACAAATTCTCTTGAGCCGTATACCATCGGCGGAAAGGGCATTTATTCAGTGAACCGGTCAACAGCCAATACACGACATTTTAAATGTAATATTGTCGACGCGGTTTTCAGCATTACCAACGAGGGAATTGTCATTACTGACAGTCAAACCCATATCCTGTCGGTCAACCGTGCTTTCACTTTGATTACCGGGTATCAGGCGGATGAAGTGATCGGGAAGAAGCCGAGCATCCTGAAGTCCGGCCTGCATAATGATCAATTCTACAGCAATATGTGGAATTCAATTACCCGTCACGGGTATTGGGAAGGCGAAATCTGGAACCGCCGGAAAAACGGGGAATTCTACCCGGAGTGGCTTGCTATTCAAGCCGTGTGGAATGACCGGAATGAGGTCGTCAACTATGTGGGTGTGCTGGGCGACATCAGCCATTTCATTTCGGTATTTTCCGATATCACCGAACAGAAGCAATATGAGAAACGTCTTGAGTATCTGGCTGATCATGATGCGCTCACCGGTCTGCCAAACCGGCACCTGTTTAACAAACAACTGAAGGACACGGTTCTGCTTGCCCGGGAATTGGACAGCATGTTTGCCATTCTGTTTCTCGATTTGGACAGATTCAAGTGGGTCAATGACACGCTGGGGCACCACGCAGGCGATCTGTTTCTGCGTGAAGTGGCAATACGGCTGGTCAAATCACTGCCGCACAACGACATGGTTGCTCGGCTTGGCGGGGACGAATTTGTTGTCATTCTAAATGACATTCAATCGGAACAGGACGCCGTTGGAGTGGCGCAAAATCTCCTGGAGGCACTCAGCCGGCCCTTTGTGCTTGAGGAGAATGAGATCCACATAACGGCCAGCATCGGCATCAGTATCTACCCAAAGGATGGACGGACAGAAGAGGTCCTGATCCGCAATGCGGACCGGGCCATGTACAATTCCAAGAAGATAGGAAATACCTGTCTCCTTTACAGCCCGGACATTGAAGAAGCCTATTCCCAGCGGATGCTGCTGGAGTACGAACTGTACAAAGCACTGGAACGGGAAGAGTTTGAGATTTACTACCAACCCCAGATCTGCCTGCAAACCGACATTCTTATCGGAGTGGAAGCGTTAATCCGCTGGAAGCATCCCGTCAAAGGGATGATTCCCCCGGGGGAGTTCATACCGGTTGCCGAAGAAACGGGACTCATTGTGCCCATCGGGGAATGGGTTCTCCGCAATGCGTGCAGGCAAGCCAAAGCCTGGCAGAATCAGGGTTTCCCGCCCATCTGCATGAAGGTCAATCTGTCGCTGAGACAGACCCGGCAGGAGGGTTTCGTTGAAACAGTTAAACAAATCCTGAATGAAACGCAACTGGACCCTAAGTTTCTGGAACTGGAACTAACGGAGAGCATCGCTTTGAACGATCCGCTTCAGGTTATACAACTGCTGCATAATCTCAAGGGGTTGGGCATCCGGGTCTCGATTGACGATTTCGGTACCGGCTATTCATCCTTATCGTATTTAAAACAGTTTCCCATAGATACAATCAAGGTGGACAAATCCTTTATCAAGGACGTCCCGCACGGATCCAAGGATTCCGCCCTGGTGAAAGCCATCATTGCAATGGCGCACGGTCTGGGGCTGGAAGTGGTGGCGGAGGGCGTTGAAACGGACAGCCAACTGGAGTTTCTCCGGCAACACAATGCCAATGTTGCTCAGGGCTTTCTTTTCAGCAAACCGGTTCATGCGGAAGAAATTGAAGGAGTCTGGCTGAGAAGAATGAAGACCGTTTTGGAATAAACGAGGAGACGGGGTGCTCAACGCACTCCTTTTTCAATTCATATTGAAAATTTCAACAATTAGACTAGAATAGAACCATGACATACCGTCCGATCAGTCGGGAACCATCCTCTGGCAGGCGGACGTGAAAAACGTTGGGGAGTGAGCGGAGATGGCAAGAGCATTGAAAGACACCATACCGGTGCGTCCCGGAGAGGAACTGGACATACAAGCGGTTGAGAGATTCCTGCGGGAGCGGATTGAAGATCTTCCGCATGCTCCTTTGGAAGTGGAGCAGTTTCCCTCGGGGCATTCCAATCTGACCTATCTGCTTCGCTGCGGCGAATGGGAAGCGGTGCTGCGGCGGCCTCCTTTTGGCCAGGTGGCGCCGAAGGCCCACGACATGGAGCGGGAAAGCCGGATTCTGTCGCTGGTTCATAACGTGTTTCCACTCGCTCCAAAGCCCTATGTGTTTTGCGATGACGTATCCGTTCTTGGCGCGCCATTCTATGTCATGGAACGGCGAAAGGGAATCGTTCTTGACAGCAAATGGCCGCAGGGAGTCGACAATTCGCCGGAGACTTGCCGACGTGTATCCGAGCTTGTTGTGGATACGCTTGTAGAGTTGCATTCCATTGATTGGAAAGCGTCAGGGCTTGCTTCCATCGGCAAACCGGACGGGTTCATGCAGCGTCAGGTGGAGGGGTGGGTTGGACGCTACGAACGTTCAAAGACGGATGACATACCGGTAGTGGAAACAACCGCCAGGTGGATGATGGACAACATCCCGGCATCGCCGCAGGCAACAATTGTGCATAATGATTTCAAGTTGAACAATATGATCTTCTCCGCTGACGGCCTGTCGAAGGTGGTGGCAGTACTGGACTGGGAGATGACAACGATCGGCGATCCTTTGTCAGACGTGGCCATTGCCGTAAGCTACTGGGATGAACCGGGTGACGCCGATTCCCTGCGCAGCGGTTTCACTTCTGTTACTTCCACTCCAGGTTTCATTACACGCCATGAGTTTATTGAGATGTATGCAGCGAAAAGCGGGCGGGACATTGCTTCCATGGATTTCTACCTTACCTACGCCTATTTCAAAGTGGCTGTCATTTGCCAGCAGATCTATTTTCGCTGGAAGAAAGGGCTGACACAAGACCCGCGTTTTGAGCGCCTTGGCAAGGTAACGGAAAGCTTGATGCATCATGCCTATCGAATTGCCACACAGGGTTTCTGAGGTGGCATCGATGCGGAAAATTCATGTGGTCCTCCGGAAAGAAGACATTGATGAAGAAAAAATCAGCCACTGCATTGCTGTAGTGTTTGATGTGCTATTTGCGACCTCCAGCATAGCGACAGCCCTTCACCACGGTGCCAGGGAAGTCATTCCGGCATTCAACAGTGAAGAAGCGTTGGAGAAGGCGGGCCAGCTGGAAGAGGGGACATTCATTCTGGCAGGGGAGAAGGATGGGTTCCCTATTGATGGGTTTCACCAGCCAAGCCCCATTGCCATGATGGACGATTGTATTAAAGGGAAGACGGTGATCTATTCCACTACCAACGGAACGGTGGCAGTACGGCGGTCGGAGAGGGCGAAGGCCTTGTATGCATCATCCCTGCTGAACGGGGAAGCGGTGGCGGAGCGGATTCTGGAGCATAAAGGTGAAGAGTCGGTGGTACTGGTCTGCTCCGGTTCGAAAGGGTCTTTTTGTTTGGAAGATTTCTACGGGGCGGGTTACCAGATCGACCAGCTGCTGCGCAAACAGGAAGAAGGATGGATCCTGACCGATGCGGCGAAAGCAGCCTATGGTTTCTATGTGAATTATCCCGGATCGGACGAAGAATGCCTGCAGGGCACAAGGGTAGGCAAATTCATTTCGATGCTGGGGATGGATGAGGCCACTTTTTTCGCGGCCCAAAAAGGAGTTCTACCGGTTGTGCCCCGTTTGGAAAACGGGAGACTGATTGCCGGATGACAGGAAAGCCCTAAGGGACGAACCGGGAGTTCTTTCCTTAGGGCTTTTGTGAAGTTATTGTGCAGCAGATGCCGGTGTGGATCCGGCCACGGTGATCCAGTAGGCGTCACGAGCCATGATGATTTCTTCGTTTGTCGGGATGACAAGCACTTTCACAGGGGAAAATTTGCTCGAGATCATGCGTTCTCCTTCACTTTCCCAGTTTGCTTTCGGGTCGAGGTAGACACCTGCGTATTCAAGTCCCAGGCAGATTTTCTCCCGGATTTCAGGACTGTTCTCGCCGATTCCAGCTGTAAAGATCAAGGCGTCGGCCCCGTTCAGCCGAGCCAGATAAAGTCCGATATATTTGTGCAATTTCACCACATACAGATCAAGTGCCAACTGGGCACGCCTGTCTCCTTCTTTCGCTTTTTTCAGCAGGACCCGCACATCGTTGCTGATTCCGGAAATTCCCAGCAAGCCGCTCTTGGTGTTGAGGATATCGATAACTTCTTCTGTTGTTTCCAGACCTTCAAGTTGCTGCATGTAGGGGATGATGCCCGGGTCGATATTGCCGCTTCGGGTGCCCATGGTCAGACCGGCCAGCGGGGTCATGCCCATGGAAGTGTCATAAGACTCTCCATTGCGGATAGCGGTGATACTGACGCCATTTCCGATGTGGCAACTGATTAACCGCAGTTTCTCTGCGGGGATCTCAAGGATCTGTTCCGCCCGTTCCATCACATACCTGTGGCTCATGCCGTGGAAGCCGTACTTCCGGATTTTGTGTTTCTCGTAATATTCATATGGAATGGCGTACAGATACGAGGTTGGCGGCATTGTCTGGTGAAAGCTGGTATCAAATACTGCAATTTGCGGTATTTCCGGATACTGTTCCAATGCTGCCTGTACACCCTCCAGATTGACCGGATTGTGCAAGGGAGCCAGATGGCCGATGCTTTCGACCTGGCGGATCACTTCATCCGTGATTTTGACAGAATGCGGGAACAGGTCAGCGCCGTGGACGATCCGGTGGGCGATAATATCGATTTGATTTCCCACTTGTGCAAAAATCGGGTCCAAGGTATCTTTTAGGGGCTGGTCTTTGGTACGTGTCAGATTTCCCTGCATTCTGATTTTTTCCGAAGGCATGTCAAACAGTTTGTACTTGACCGAACTGCTTCCGCAGTTAAGGACCAGCACCTTCTGCTGCTTAAAGGTGCCCAGTTCATGAGTTTCGTCCACCGAGATGACTTTGACAATATCTCCGGTACGCAATCCGGAAGCATTGGCCTCATCGGTGTCAATATGGAACTCCAGTCGGTAATTGGGATGCACACGACAAAGCACATTTTCCAGAATCACCTGGCGCTCTCCGCTAGTTCGAACAGCGACCAGATCTTTGTCTTTGACGCCCAATTCGTCGGCATCAGAGGGATGCAGATGCAAATGACGGTAGGGAAGGATCACGCCCTTGTCGAGGTTGATACTGCCTTTCGGACCCGTTACCACAATGCCGGGAGTGCCCTCAATGTCTCCGGAGTCCCGAACCGGCGGGTCAATGCCCAATACAAAAGAATCGGTCTTGGAAATTTCCAGTTGGGAGTAGGAACGAAGCGGACCCAGTACCCGGATGTTCGGAATGCTCCCTTTTGGTCCTGTAACTGTAACCGTTTCTTTATATGCAAATTGCCCCGGTTGACGCAGGGGTTTTAATTTTTCAAAGGAATGGCCCTTGCCAAACAGGATGTCTGCATGTTCTTGTGTCAAATGAATGTGACGGCCTGATACTCCAACAGGTACTCGCATGTTTGTTCACCCTTAGTAGTGTTGGTATTGTGCAACAATTTGATTCGTCGGGATGGAATCATTCTCCTCTCCCCATTATTATGGAAAATATAGGCGGGAGCAACAGGGGGGATCTTAAAAAAGTATGAAGATTTCCCGGTCGATCATTAAATCTTGAAATGCTTTTAAATCGGGCTTTTAAATCAGAAGTTGAGTTATGTAAACTTGTGTGGTAAACTGTTATCAGAAACCATTTTTGTTTCTTCTCCTCTTACTATGTGACGAACCGGATAACTCTCCGGTTTCTTTTTTTTGTTTATGGAGTGCAACAAAAAAACCCGTACCAAATGGTACGGGCAAACCAAACAAAATTAGAAAGAGAACTCTCCGGCGCCAATCAGTGTAACACCCAGTACAACCGCGATCAGAACGAGGTTGTACTCGTATCCATTGTTTGTTGCCCAAAGACCGTTGCTGCCATGCACCTTAAGAATGGCGACCAACATGGCGCCAATCAGCAGGACGGCCGCCACGGGAAGAAAGAGCCCGGCTGCAAACAACAGGCCTCCGACAAGTTCGGCCAGCCCCGCCAAAATAACCATCGGTACCCCCGGTTTAATACCGATCGACTCCATCCAACCGGCTGTCCCTTTGATTCCATAGCCGCCAAACCAGCCAAACAGCTTCTGCGCGCCATGGCCTGCAAACAATAGTCCCACTACCAACCGAATCACCAGTAAACCTGCATTCATTACGAATCCTCTCCTTTTCAAAAATGAATGATTAATACTTACTTTATAATAGTATATTACAATACGTTAGTATTATATGCAAGCCCCATGCAAAAAATGATTGAAAAAAGAATTTTTCTAAAGCGGGGAAACAATGTATGATGGAAAGAAAGACAATTGGAGTGGAGGAAAGACAGTGAGGTACACGACGGTATTGTTTGATGTGGACGGTGTTATGCTGGGAGAAGATACATATTTTAACGCCACTTCGCAAACCATTCATGAACTGATCGTTACAGAACGTTTCTTGGGCACTGCCGCCACGGAACCGAATCCGGATCGTGAACGGCTGGCGGAGATTCGCCGGCAGGTGCTGGGGCCAAGGGACGAAGTGCTTGATTTCCTGAAAGGGCGTGGGGTGAACAGCAACTGGGACATGGTGTATTTGATGGTTTCCCATTCCCTTTTGAAAAATTTGGCCCGTGCGGAAGACAAGAGTTGGGTGCAGGACTTGTTGACCCGGGGGATCACGCTGGCAGATTTTCCGGAGATCCGTCAAAGGGTTGGGGTGAAACCGGCGTTCGCCGACTTTACGAAAGATTTTCCCGAGCATCTGGAGAAGCATCAATTTTTGCAGTATTTGAACCGGTTTGCCCTCGAATGGGCGGGAGTGGAAACCGGATCCTTCGGACGCACCAGCCAGCTTTGGGAAGAGACAAGACAGATTTTTCAGGAATTCTATCTTGGAGACGGACACGCAAAACCCGGTTATCTGGACAGAGAAGAGCCTATTGTACCGGGTGAAGAACTGCAAGCACTGCTCGCCAGGCTGACGGACCTTGGGCTGGTGCTTGGAATTGGAACAGGACGGCCCCGGAAAGAAACGTTGATACCTTTGGGAGCGCTGGGAGTGTTGAAATATATTCCGGAGGAACGCATTGCCACCGCTTCCACCGTACTGGAAGCAGAGGCGGAAACATCGATTGCGCCACTGGCCAAGCCGCATCCTTTCTCTTATCTGCGGGCTTTGCGCGGGGCAGAGCCATCGCATGCAGAGATCCTGAAAGAGGTTCTTCCTTTGAACCGTCCCGATGTGCTGATCGTAGGGGATTCGCTGGCGGATCTGCTGGCGGCCCGTGCTCTTGGCGCTTCCTTTGCCGCAACTCTGACAGGCCATGAAAGAGAGCGTGCACGGGGGATGTTTGAAGCCCACGGAGCCGACCACATTTTGCGGGATGTTCGGGACTTGGCGGCGTTGTTTTGAATAAAGTTTCCGGACGTTATGGATTCGGACAGGAGGGTGTCTGGTGAGAGTAGCGTTTCTTTCGGATATTCACGGCAATGCGGTGGCCCTGGAGGCAGTGCTTGCCGATATTCAAAGCAAGAATGTTGACAGAATCGTTGTCCTCGGCGATATCGCCTATCGTGGGCCGGAACCCAAACGGTCGGTCGAGATGGTCAAAAATTTGAACACGGAAGTAATCAAAGGCAATGCGGATGAATGGACTGTCCGCGGCGTAAGGGAAGGGGAAGTCCCCGCCCCTATGCTGGAGATGATGAACCGGGAAAGGGAATGGGCAGTTCAACGTCTGGATCAGTCGGATCTGGATTATCTGAAGGAACTGCCTGCGGAACTGACATTCAACCTTACGGATGCCGTGAGGGTTCATGCGTTTCATGCAACTCCGGAAAGTTTGTTTGAAGTGGTGATGCCGGATCAACCGGCCAATCTGCTGCAGGACAAGCTGATGAAGCAAGAAAATTCTTCGTTGTATGTTTATGCTCACATCCACCTTCCCTACGTGCGTTATCTTAACGGGAAGTGTCTTGTGAACATTGGCAGCGTGGGGTTGCCCTTTGACGGTATGCCCAAGGCATCCTATGCTTTGGTGGAGGCCGCCGAAGACCGTTATTCGGTAACGATTGAACGGGTGCCGTACGATTTGGAGCGTGTGGTATCTCAATATAACGATGGAAACTATCCAAACCTGGAGACGATGGCAAGGGTGATCCGGCAGGCGGTGAGTCCGTTTACTCATGCTTCGGAGTCTCCTGTATCAGATGCTTCTTTCTTGCGCGGGGGCAAGGGCCCTAAGTATTGATACAGATGGCACTCAATCCGGCCATTGTAGAGCTTGCGGCGCTTATCCGCTTCTTTTTCAAAAAGCTTTTCAAAACCCTTGTGGGACGTCAGAACAAAGAACGACCAGGTATCGTGGAGACTGGCCACATATCCGAGATCGCTGTAGAGGTCTTCCACTTCCTGCCGTTCGCCGAGCCGTTCTCCGTAGGGGGGATTGGTGATCATACAGCCATACAATTCGTCCATCTGGAACTCTTCGGCAGGCGCGGCTCGAAACTCGATGACATCGCCGAAGCCAGCTTCCTTGGCGTGGAAACGGGCTGTCGGAATCACGCTTTTGTTGATGTCGGACCCGTAGATTTTAAGAGGCAGATCCCATTTTGCAAGCTCCCGGGCCTCGATTCTTGCTTGCCGCCAGATACCTTCCGACAGGGTAGGCCAGGATTCCGATGAAAATTCCCGGTTCAACCCGGGAGCAATATTTCGTCCGATAAGCGCAGCTTCAATCGGAATGGTACCTGAACCGCAGCAAGGATCCGCCAAGATGCGGTCGGGGTTCCATCTGCTGAGGAGAATGATGCCTGCAGCCAGTGTTTCCTTGATGGGAGCTTCCACCGGGAGGGTTCTATATCCCCGTTTGTGCAAGCCGGCTCCGCTGGTATCGATTGTCAGAGTGGCAATATCATTGCGCAGCGCAACTTCAATTGCGAATAAAGGACCGGTTTCCTCAAATCGTTCAACGCAGTAGGATTGTTTCAACCGTTCAACGACGGCTTTTTTTACGATTGACTGACAGGCGGGAACGCTCGCCAACTTTGATTTAACCGATCTTCCTTCAACCGGGAACACGGCATCTTCCGGCAGCCAATCGGCCCAAGGCAATGATTTGGTTTGTTCGAACAATTCCTCGAAAGTTGTGGCACGAAACTCCCCAATCTTCAACACGACCCGGTCGGCGGAACGGAGCCAGAGATTGCAACGGGCGATGGCCGCTTCGTCTGCTGCAAACGTTACTTTTCCGTTTTCCACCGTTAAATCTTCATACCCCAGCTGTTTCAGTTCCCTGGCCACAACCGATTCCAACCCCATGGGAGCAGTGGCGATCAATTCAATTCGACTCATATAGGTGCTCCGTTCCAAAAATGGTTTCCCTATGTATTCTAACCTAAACTTGCATTATTTTCACAACATCGTGAAGGGGATCAGGGTTTTTACGAAATAATAACAGATATAATTGGATAATTCTTCTAAAAATGAGCGATTATTGGCTAAAATGTGTCAAAAAAGTGACGTTTTGAAAAAACTGCCGGATAAGAATTCAACAAATTATGATGAAAAACTACTTCCATTATCGTAAAATAGGATGTAGCTTGCAGGATGCCGTCCTATTTCAGGGGATTCAGACGTATAATCGTCACAAACAAAACTCGATAGGGGTGCGAGAGGAGGAGAAAGGTTCCGGAGCCAGTCCCATTTCGGCAACAAAATTGTTGAAAAAAATTCAAATCTGATATAGGAGGGAAAAACGTGCCTACGAATTGGCTGCCAGAGTCCATTAATATTATCGGAAAACAGGTGGACTCGCTTTTTGTGCTTATTTTTGGCATATCCCTGGTTGCTTTCATTCTGGTAGAATTCTTGCTTATTTTCTTCCTGATCAAGTACAAGCGCACGAAGCAAAACCAGGAGGGTCTTGCCGTACACGGCAACACCAAGCTTGAAATCATTTGGACATTGGTTCCTGCACTGATTCTAGTTGGTCTTGGGATCTACAGTACTCAAATGACCTATGACATTCAGAAAGCTTCGGCTGCTGACGCTTATGAGATTGAGGTCATCGGTCGGAAATGGTCCTGGGAGTTCAAGTATCCCAATGGCGCTTCTACCATCAACAAGTTTATGGTTCCGGAAGGAAAGGACGTTGTACTGAAGGTGACTTCCGTTGACGTGATTCACAGTCTCTGGATTCCGGATGCCCGCCTCAAGCAGGATGCTGTTCCCGGAAGGGAGACGGTCATACCGCTTGGCAAACTGCAGGGCGGCAAAGAGTATCCGGTTATCTGTGCGGAATACTGCGGAACCGCCCACACCAAGATGCTTGCAACCATGACGGTTGGCAAGGAAGACGAGTTCAACAAGTTCCTGGCTGATGCAAAGAAGGCTTCGGAAGAGGGACCGCAAGCAGGGGAAAAGCTTGCCATGCAGAGTTGCCTGTCCTGTCACTCCATCGACGGTTCCAAGTCTGCCGGTCCGTCCTGGAAGGGGTTGTACGGGTCCGAGAAGAAGCTGACGAACGGTCAGATGGTGAAAGTGGACGACGAATATATCAAGGAATCGATTACGAATCCGGGAGCGAAAGTTCCGGAAGGATATTCTCCGATGCCGCCTGTTGCCAAGTTTGACGAGAAGCAACTCAAGTCGATCACCGAATATATCAAGACTCTGAAGTAATCAATCAATTCTGAGAGGAGTGAGCAGGTTCATGGCTACTGCTGCAGTTGCGGGAACCGTGCGCCCCAAATCGTTCTGGCGTGATTGGGTGCTGACGGTTGACCATAAAAAAATCGGTATTATGTACGCAGTTACCGGTTTATTCTTTCTGATCTTTGGCGGTCTTGCCGCTTTGGCCATCCGTACCCAGTTGGCAATGCCTGGGGCCGAGGTGCTGAAACCTGATTCTTTTAACCAATTCTTTACGATGCATGGGACGATCATGATCTTCCTGTTCGTGATTCCTATGCTTGCGGGTGCTTTTGCCAACTATCTGGTGCCCATTATGGTGGGGGCTCAAGATATGGCCTTCCCGCGGATGAATGCCTTGAGCTACTGGCTGTATCTCCTGGGCGGTATAGGCTTGATGATCAGCCCTTTGTTGGGGGCCATGCCGGATGTGGGTTGGACAGCTTATCCGCCCTACAGTATTGAATCCAAGGGGATAGGACTTGATCTCTGGGTAACCGGGGTCCATATTCTCGGTCTTTCCTCCATTCTTGGTGCAATCAACACCATCGTAACAATTTTCAACATGCGGGCACCGGGCATGACCCTGAACAGAATGCCTCTGTTTGTATGGGCGATGTTGGTAACTTCTTTCATTCAGTTGTTCGGTGTGCCGGCTTTGGCAGGCGCAGTGACCACCCTGCTGTTTGACCGTCATCTGGGAACCGTCTTCTACAGCGTGGCTGCAGGCGGTGACCCGATGCTTTATCAGCATCTGTTCTGGTTCTACTCTCACCCGGCGGTTTACGTAATGGTAATCCCGGCAATGGGGATCGTGTCCGAGATCATTCCGGTATTCTCCCGGAAACCGATTTTTGGTTACCATGCAATCGCTTACTCTTCGGTAACCATCGGTTTGCTTGGCTTCCTTGTATGGGCGCACCACATGTTCGTTGCGGGCATGCAGGTAGAAGCGGGGATTCCGTTCATGGTTACCTCGTTGATCATTGCGGTGCCCACGGCGATTAAAATCTTTAACTGGCTGTCCACTCTGTGGAAGGGCTCCATACAGTTTACAACACCGTTACTATTCTCTGCTTTTGGTTTTATCTTCCTGTTTGCCATCGGCGGTCTGTCCGGTCTGTTCCTGGCAGCAGTTCCGATTGACATTCACCTGCACGACACCTATTTTGTTGTGGGTCACTTCCACTATGTAGTGTTCGGCGGAACCATGATGGCGATCATCGCAGGTTTGTTCTACTGGTATCCGAAAGCAACAGGGCGCATGTACAATGAGAAACTGGGCATCTGGACTTTCTGGATTTACTTCTTCGGCACAAACCTGACGTTCTTCCCGATGTTCCTGGCCGGATATCTGGGAATGCAACGGCGGGTATACGACTATATCCATACTCCGGAGATGTTCCTGTGGAACAAGCTGGCAACTGCAGGTTCTTTTATCATTGGATTTGCAACGATTCTGGTGTTCTACAACATTCTTGTTTCCCTTTGGAAGGGTGCCAAGGCTGAAGCGAATCCGTGGGGAGCGCAAACTCTCGAGTGGACCGTTTCCTCGCCACCGCCGGAGCACAACTTCCATGAAATTCCTGTTGTTACGGCTTATCCGTACAACTTCGGGGTTTCCGGGAAAGACCACAAGCGTTTCTCTGATGACGACGCCGTAAGAGTATAAAGATTTTTCGGTGCACAAAAAATTTTGGGTCCCCATCATAACACTCGGCATATGCTTCGAAGCTTCCAGGATGCAGCTAAGCGGCGAGCCGCTAAGTCGAATTTTAGATGGACCCGTTTAAGGAGGGTAGGAAGAATGTTAAGCCGTCTGCCTTTGCTCACAACTGTTTCAACGTATGTCCTGATCATTCTCGGGGTTCTGGTGGTTGGATTCGACGCGGGGCTTGCCTGTTCGGACTGGCCGCTTTGAAACGGCAGAATTGTCCCTCCGTTGGAGGGTATCATTCTGGTGGAGTTCACACATCGGACATTTTCTTCGTTAACTGGCATCTTGATTCTGGTCAATGCTGTTGTATTATGGAAACAAAATCGAACAGATCGTCTGGTGAGGATTCTTTCCGTTATGTCGGTTGTCCTGTTGGTTCTGGTCGGAGTGATGGGCGGCGTTAACGTTCTGCATAAACTGCCCTCCGGCCTGACGGCGATCGATATGAGTTTTGCCCTGTTACTGCTTGCAGTTCTTGTGATTCTGACAGCCAAGGCAAGAAGCAAGGATGGGTCCGTTCGTGCAGGTTCCATGCAGCGGAGCAAGGTGCAGCAGCCGCCGGTACAAGCAATGTACAAACCTGCGCTGTTCACATCTGCCGCTGTATACCTGGAGTCGGTGATCGGGGGATTTTTCAAGCACAGCAGTGCTTCCCACACTTATGTTCATCCGGAAACACCGCTTGCCAACGAACTGATCACTACCTTTAAGACAGCTGAACTGGTTATGTACGTTCACATGTTTTCGGCGTTTCTGGTTGTGCTGTCGCTGTTCTGGTTGTTGGTTTACGCCAGGAGATGCAAGGTGTATTGCCGGCAAACCCTGACATTGCTGATTCTGTTGGGACTGCAAGGATTTCTTGGATTTTTCTCGCTGATCACGAAGCTTGAATTGCTGACAACAACAGTCCATATGGCTGTAGCAGCCATGATGCTCTGGATCAGCACGGAAATCGCTTGCCGGATCAAGTTTGCCAAAGCGCCTTCAGCAGCAGACTTGCAAGATAATGGTAGAATTCCGCTAAGCCGGACGGTTGTAACTAACGGATAGGGGGTATATCGGATGGAACAACAACTGTCATATGCAGCTTCGACAAACCGTGCCATGGAGCCGGGGCCCTTTTCCGAACTAAACCGGACGGGAACTTGGCGTGATTATGTAACGGTAACAAAATTGGGGATTACGGTCGGCAACATGATTGCCGTTTTTGCGGGGTATTGGTTGGGCACGAAAACGGCCATCAAAGCCGGAATGATCCCGTCCTTGGACATCTGGACGATGATTGTGGCGATGGTTGGAACCGCTCTTGTCATTATGGCGGGTACCAGCCTGAACAACTATATTGACCGGGATCTGGACCAGCAGATGGAGCGGACACGCAAGCGTCCGTCCGCCACAGGTGCGTTGACACCCCGAAAAGTATTGATTTTTGGGTTTGTGTTGGCGATTCTGGGCACTTCAATGCTGCTTTTTGTTAATGTATTGACAGCAGTCCTGGGATTGGCCGGACTCTTCGTGTACGTGGTTGTTTATACCCTGTGGCTGAAACGGACCTCCACGCTCAGTACCGTAATTGGGGGCATTTCAGGCGCTATCCCGCCGATTATGGGATATGCGGCCGCTTCCAATACGTTGGATGCCAGCGCATGGGCTGTCTTTGCCTTCATGTTGTTGTGGCAGCCGCCTCACACCCTGGCATTGGCCATACGCCGGGTAGAAGATTACCGTGCCGCCAACATTCCATTGTTGCCGGTGGTTCGTGGTTTTGAAGCGACCAAGCGTCAATCTTTGCGTTATGTGGCGGCCATGGTGCCGGTTACCTTCATTCTGTACGGCTTGGGTACCGTTGGCTTCAGTTATTTGATTGCTGCCGTAGTTTTGGGAATCGGATACCTATATATCTCCGTTGAGGCGTTTTATGCCAAGGATGACATGAAGTGGGCAAAGAAGAGCTTTGTATACTCTCTGTTCTATTTGATTACGTTGTTTGTCATGATGATCGTGAGCGCGAACTGAAGATCTTCGATTGATTGAAAGGAGTGACTTTCATTGGCCATGCAACATCATCAAATCCATATGCCGGAGCCGGGTCCGGGTGCAAAGGACAACGGTCAGCTTGCCGCCTGGCTCGCGCTGGTTTCTTATACCTTCTTCCTGGCAACATTCGTTGCGGCAAATGTCTATCTTCGCGGCTGGCGCCCCGACAAGTTCGGCGTCAATTTGCCCGGTGACGTAACCAACCTGCACTATCTCAGCACGGCTGTACTGATTCTTACCGGTATTGTATTGTTGGTTGCCGGAATTCTGTTCCGAAACAGCGAATACAAAAAATTTGTCGGAACCATGGGGATTGGGGCCGTACTGTACTCCGCCTACCTGGTCATGCAGATTCAGCTTTTGGTAAAGTACGTTAAGCAGGGGGCTGCCATCGCGACAATCAATGCCACAATCACCGGTTTCGAGATTCTGATTACCTTGACCAGTTTGGCATTGATCGCTGCCGTCGGTTGGTATGGGGACTCCAAGAACGGAAAGGTCTTGCGTCGGCTGGTGCCGGGTGCAATGGCTGTATGGATGTACGCTGTTGTTGTCGGAATTACTGTGATGATTGTAACTGATGTAGTTTCCATCTCCGAGTTCGCAGAATGGTGCGGTACACGGATCAAGGAAATTGTGAAATAACGGGAGGGATATCGAATGGGAATGATCATGTTTGCCTTGGGGCTGTTTGCTTTCACGGGACTCCTGGGACTGATTTTCTGGTATTCTTCCTCGATGACCACAAAGGAATAAGCTCGGCGATTGCCCGAGTGTGCAATCTGGTACAAACGAGATAGCGGCACTGAGAGTGCCGCTATTTTTGCGTTGGGGGCTGGATGGCTCTTCTACGACTCCTCCTGCTGCAATTCTTGCTGAAGCTGCCGCTTGCGCATGTAAAGGAAAGCGGCCACGGTTATGACAAGAAAATAGGTTCCAAAGATGAGGAACGACATCATTTTGTTTTCCGACAGGGTGCTGCCTGCCAGGTTAAACACCAGGTTGGCCGGGAGTTTTCCCAAAGTCGTCGCCAGCAGGAAGGTAAACCAGGAAACCAGACTGACACCGGACAGAATATTGACCGCCTGGGATGGAACCACCGGTACCAACCGGACGAACAAAATACTGGCAAAGGCGTTTTTTTCAAAGATGGATTCGTATTCCTTCACTTTTGGATATTTGGCCAGCTGCACTTGTGCCCAATCCCTGAATCCGAAGCGGGACATCAGGAACATAACCATGGCGCCGAAGATGGCACCCGCCAGGGTAATGGCAGTGCCCATCATGGCACCAAACACACCGCCCACAACACCTGCGACAATGACAAAAGGAACAACGGGGAAAAAGGCGGTTATGGCAACAAACACAATGCTTACGGCTATCGATAAGGAACCGCCGGCCCGGATCAATCCCAGAAAGAGATCTTTCTGCCAGTATCCGACAGCAATAATCGCAATAAACGTGAAGATTGTAAAGAGTTTCTTGACCACCTTTTTCCCCTCGCTTTTCTCAAGATGCATTCTTAATGGCTCTTGCAGCCGCCTCCGCAGCCTCCGCCGCAACCGCCTCCGGAGGATTCCTCAAAGATTTCAGCCTTGACGTCCGGTGACAATGTATTGATAATGGTGCGGGTAATGCCCTGCAGCAGATCGTTCAATTCCTCCTGATAAACTTTGTATTCTTCCACCAGGGGAATCTCGGAAATTTGCCGCAAAACTTCGTCATATTCGCGCTTGGCCTGGACTGAAGCCGGGTGATCATACCCATAGCGAAGCGACGTTTTGGAATACTTATTGCGTTTGGCTTTGGCCACAAACACAAGCGCTTGCGCATCCGGGTGGCGATTCAATTTATCTTCGGCTTGCTGAAAACGGGCGAATGTATCGGTTGACCGGATCATATGAACCAGCTGCTCCGCTTTCTGCAATATGCGTACACGATGTCCAGAACCCATGGGGGTTCGATCCTCCATTCGCAGGCACCTCCTCATAAAAAATCCTGTCAAATAAAAGGATATAATGACATTATAACCGAAATCCTAACCGATTGATATTTCCTTTCTTTAGTGAACCCGTGCGGATAAAGGGGGATGCGGGGTTGGAAACTTTGGAACAAGGGATTCGCCGGATTGCACTCGACATGAGAAATGCGATGGGAGAAAGATATCCGGAGGAGGATTTCATCGAATTGGTGACGTCCGCGATGAGCCACACGAGTCCCGCACCCAAGAATGCGGAGGAAGCGGATGCCCTTGCACGGGAAGCGATCCAATACATGGAGGACTACCGGAAGGGACATGCCAAGTCAATTCAATATTAATGCGGTTTTTTGGTATCATCAAAAACAGGACATCCATTTTCGGAGGGATTGGAATGAGTGAAAGAATCGGCCAGGTGGTCAAAGAGTTTCGGGCATACACCCGGCGGATGAAAGATTATACAGAGACCATCGGGGTCATGAGTTGGGATATGCGAACGGGTGCCCCCAAAAAAGGGCTGGGGCAAAGGTCGGAAGTCATCGGCACCCTGTCCGGAGACCTGTTCAAGATGAGTATCTCTCCGGAAATGAAGGCCTTTCTGGATGTGTTGGCAGAACCTGATACATATGGGAAGCTCGACCCCATTACCAAAGGAATCGTGCGGGAATGCAAGAAGGAATATGAGAAAAGTCACGCCATCCCGCCGGAACTATATCAGGAGTACGTGGTGTTGACGAACAAATCGGAATCGGCCTGGGAGGATGCTCGGAAGAATAACGATTTTGCCTCGTTTCGTCCCTATCTTGAGAAGATCCTCGAATACACCAACCGGTTTCTTGAGATCTGGGGGTACAAAGGGCACAAATACAACACACTGCTCGACCATTATGAACCCGGGATGACCGTGGAAACCTTGGACTCCCTGTTTGACGGCCTGCGCCTCAAGACTGTCGACTTGCTGAAGGAGATTCAAGAGAGAGGCCAAGCCACAAACCCCTCTTTTCTCGAACAGCACTTCCGGAAAGAGGAGCAACGTCGTTTCAGCCATTTGGTTCTGCAACGAATCGGCTATGACTTTGACGCGGGACGGTTGGATGAAAGCGCCCATCCCTTTGCAACAGGCCTGAATCCGGGGGATGTGAGGATCACCACCCGCTACGACGAGAATGACTTCCGAACGGCAATCTTCAGCACCATCCATGAAGCGGGACATGCAATTTATGAACAGAACATTTCCGCCGAACTGATCGGCACCTTGTTGTCAGATGGAACCTCGATGGGAATTCACGAATCCCAATCCCGGTTCCTGGAGAACATCATCGGCCGCAGCCATGAGTTTTGGTCCTGTTTCTTTGACGATCTGCTCAAGTTCTTCCCCCGGCAATTCCAAGGAGTGTCGTTGGAACAGTTCTTCCGGGCGATCAACCAGGTGCAGCCTTCCTTGATCCGGGTGGAAGCGGACGAATTGACATACAATCTTCATATCATGCTTCGTTATGAGCTGGAGAAGGCTCTGATTGGCGGAGATTTGACAGTGGCGGAATTGCCGGGAGCATGGGAGGAGAAGATGAAAGATTATCTGGGGGTCGTGCCGCCGAATGATGCGGACGGCGTTCTGCAAGATGTCCACTGGTCTTTCGGCGCCTTCGGGTATTTTCCTTCCTATTCGCTGGGCAATATCTACGCAGCTCAGTTCGAAGCTGCATTGCTGCGGGACGTCCCTGATTACAGGGAGGCGGTTAGAAGCGGCGAATTCGGGGTCGTTAAGAAGTGGCTGACAGACAACATTCACAAACATGGCAAACTGCTGGAACCAAAGGAGATTTTGGAAAGTGTTACAGGGGAAGCGATCAATTCGGGGTACCTGGTAAGGTACTTGGAAGACAAGTACACGCAGGTATACAATTTATAAACACAAATCCCAGGCATCCGGCGGTTGCCTGCCGGAAAGGATTTTCCGGAATGAATCTCGAAGGATAAAGTAGAATCTTTATGAGTCAAGTCACAGATAAGGAGAGAACAAGGTGAGTATTGTAAAAGTATCCAACAAGGGAGTCTTCGGGGAAGGAGAAGTGACTTTTGGCGGCAGTTATGTGCCGGAGCCGCTGCAGAAGGCGCTCGATCAGGTAGAAGCCGCTTTTTACCGGTACAAGGACGATCCGGATTTCGAGCAGGAATTCCAGTATTATCTCAGAGAATATGTAGGTCGCCCCAATCCCTTGTATTTGGCGGAGCGGCTTACCAGTGAGCTTGGGGGAGCCAAGATCTACTTGAAACGGGAAGACTTGAATCACACAGGGGCCCACAAGATCAACAACACCATCGGACAGGTGCTGCTGGCCAAACGGATGGGTGCCAAGCGAATCATCGCCGAGACCGGAGCGGGTCAGCACGGCGTGGCAACCGCTACAGTCTGCGCTCTGTTTGGCATTCCCTGTACGATTTATATGGGAGAAGTGGACACCCGGCGTCAGGCGTTGAATGTGTTCCGCATGGAGATGCTTGGCGCCAAGGTGGTGGCAGCCAAATCGGGCAACCGTACCTTGAAGGAAGCGGTCGATGAAGCGCTGATGGATTTTGCGCAGAACCATGAGGATACCTTTTATTTGCTGGGTTCTGCAGTAGGACCGCACCCGTACCCGCTGATGGTGCGCCATTTCCAATCGGTGATCGGGCGGGAGGCAAAACAGCAGATCCTTGAAAAAGAAGGACGCCTGCCCGATGTGGTCATGGCATGTGTAGGCGGCGGTTCCAACGCCATCGGCCTTTTCTATCCGTTTGTCGATGACGCTTCCGTCAGGATTATCGGCGTCGAACCGGCGGGCAAGGGGCTGGAAACGGGGATTCATGCGGCTCCCTTGAATGTGGGGAAACCGGGTATCATTCACGGTTTCAAATGCCATGTGATGGACGAAGCGGAGAACTGTCACTCGATCGCCGCAGGGCTGGACTACCCGGGTGTCGGACCCGAACATTCCTATTACAAAGAAATCGGCCGGGCCGCTTATGTGGCAGTAACTGATGACGAAGCTTTGAACGCTTTCCTTCATCTATCCAAAGTGGAGGGAATTATTCCCGCACTGGAAAGCTCCCATGCGATCGCGTACGCCATGAAACTGGCACCGACCCTGTCCAAGGATCAGTCGATCATCGTCAATCTGTCGGGACGCGGCGACAAAGACGTGGCCCAAGTCTACGAAATGCTCAAGGGGAATCAATCCTAAATGAAGGTTATTGAAATCGAGGGTGTATCGTGGACCAGAAATGACAAACCGATTCTCAAACAAGTGGATTGGACGCTTCAAGCAGGCGAACACTGGGCGATCATCGGCTTGAACGGCTCTGGCAAAACGTCGTTGCTGAAGATGATTACCGGGTATGAATGGCCGAGCCGGGGCAGCATCCGCGTTCTGGGACACACGTACGGACGGTGTGAAATTCGGGAAGTACGCAAGAAGATCGGCTGGGTCAGCTCTGCGTTGAGGGATGAAATGTATCCCTCCGATACCGCTCTTGAGGTGGTGATCAGTGGAAAGTTTGCTTCCATAGGTCTATGGGATCAGACAAGTGAAGTGGATCGGGACAAGGCTGGGAATCTGTTGGAACGGTTTGGCATGGCCCGTTTGAAGGACGAAAGGTTCGGCACCCTCTCTCAGGGTGAAAAGCAGAAAGTGCTGCTTGCGCGAGCGTTAATGGCGGAGCCAAAACTGCTGATTCTGGATGAACCCTGCTTTGGTTTGGACATCAAGGCCCGGGAGGAAGTTCTGACCGACCTGGAACAAACGGGAAGACTGGAACAGGCCCCGACCATGCTTTATGTCACACACCATATCGAAGAGATCCAACCTGTCTTTACCCATGCGTTGGTGCTAAGGGACGGAGAGGTGATTGCCGCAGGGGAGAAACACCGGACGCTGACAAGCGCCAACCTCAGGGATGCATTTGGCATCGACGTCCAGGTGGAATGGTCGGACGACCGCCCTTGGATAAAAGTAGGCAATCGTGTGGAATAGTAAATTTAACACTGGAAAAAATTTCGGCAACCATGTAATATATTGTCGGATCATTTGACGGATGGGTCCAATTATGAAGTGAAGGTGGAGACAAATAATGAAAACCACAACAATGGCAAAAGTGTTTCTTGCCGGTACATTGTCCGCATCCTTGCTGCTGGCAGGCTGCGGCGGTGCGGCAAAGAATCAACCGGCTCCGGCCCCCGGCGGCGGCGCAGGCGGTGACCAAAAGCCGAAAATCAAAGTGGCAATGGTAACTGACACCGGCGGCGTTAATGACAACTCCTTCAACCAATCCGCTTGGGAAGGATTCCAAAAACTCCAAAAGGATACCGGTGTAACGGTAAAATACCAGGAGTCCAAGAAAGAATCCGAATATTTGCCGAACCTGAATGGTTTTGTCAAAGACAAGTGGGATTTGACCTGGGGTATCGGATTCAAACTGGCTGAAGACATCAAGAAGGTTGCTGCCGACAATCCGAACGCCAAATTGGCCATCGTTGACGATAACCTGGGCGGAGAAGGAAAGATTCCTTCCAATGTAACCGCCGTTACCTTTAAAGAAGAAGAAGGTTCTTTCCTCGTAGGTGTAATTGCGGGTCTTACTACGAAATCCAATAAAATCGGTTTTGTCGGCGGTGTGAAAAGCCCGCTGATCCAAAAGTTTGAGTACGGTTTCCGTGCAGGTGTGGCTGCGGTGAATCCGAAGGCGGAAGTTACTGTTGCTTACGCAGAAGACTTCGCAAACGCCGCGAAAGGAAAAACTCTTGCAAGCTCCATGTATCAGAACGGCGCAGACATTATTTACCATGCTTCCGGCGGAACCGGTGACGGCGTATTCCAGGAAGCAAAAGAAAGAGGCAAAGGATTCTGGGCGATCGGTGTGGACCGGGATCAAGCATATCTGGCTCCCGACAACACTTTGACCTCCATGATCAAACGGGTAGATACCGCTGTCTATACCGTTTCCAAAGACCTGGCTGAGGGCAAATGGAACGGCGGCAAGAATATCCAACTGGGACTGAAAGACAACGCCATTGGATATGCAAAGCCTCACAGCGCGGTATCACAAGATACCATTGCGAAGGCTGAAGACTTTAAGAAGCAATTCATGGATGGAAAACTCACTGCGCCAAAAACCAAGGAAGAGTTTGAAAAGTTCCTGACCACCGTAAAAAAATAACGCAAATCTCCAGAAAAAGGCGAGTACTACTCTCGCCTTTTTACATAATCCCGCCAAAGTGACGTGAAGCAAGGCAAATACCCCACCAGGTGGCAAGCACTTGGCGGGGACCCGAAAAGATCATAGCCATGGGGGGGAATGGTGTGGCGGCAGTAGTGGAAATGTTGGGAATCACAAAGCGGTTCCCCGGTATCGTGGCCAACGACAAGGTGAATTTGGTTGTGGAACAAGGAGAAATTCACGCGTTACTTGGTGAGAACGGGGCAGGAAAATCTACATTGATGAACATATTGTTTGGCCTCTATCAGCCGGATGAAGGGATCATTCGCATCAAGGGCCAAGAGGTTAAAGTCACAGATCCTAACATGGCGAACCGTTTGGGAATCGGTATGGTTCACCAGCACTTCATGCTTGTTCAGCCCTTTACCGTCACGGAAAATATTGTTCTGGGAAGCGAAGTGAAACGCGGGCCTTTTCTCGACATGGAAACAGCCGAGAAGAAGGTAATGGAGCTTTCGGAAAAATACGGTTTGGATGTCGATCCCAAAGCAAAGATTGAAGATATATCGGTCGGGATGCAGCAGCGTGTGGAAATTCTGAAAACGCTTTACCGGGGCGCGGATATTCTGATTTTTGACGAACCGACCGCTGTTCTCACCCCGCAAGAGATTGCCGAACTCATGCAAATCATGCGCAATCTGGTGAACGAAGGAAAATCGATCATCTTCATCACTCATAAACTGAAGGAAATTATGGCCATTTCTGACCGTATAACAGTCATACGCCGGGGAAGGTACATAGGAACGGTTACGAAAGCGGACACGAATCCCGATCAATTGGCCAATATGATGGTAGGCCGCGAAGTTATATTCAAAGTGGAGAAAAGACCTGCAAACCCGGGGTCTCCGGTATTGGAAATTAAAGATATCGAGGGAATGGGCAATCGCGGAGTTCGTGCGCTTAACAAAGTGAATCTGGAAGTTCATGCAGGGGAAATTGTTGGAGTGGCGGGTGTTGATGGCAACGGCCAAACAGAACTGATTGAAGTTCTCACGGGTCTTCGGAAAGCGACATCTGGTACAGTAAAGATAAACGGGAAAGACATTACAAATCAAACTCCTCGTAAGATCGCTGAATCGGGGGTTGGACATATCCCGGAAGACCGGCACAAGCGCGGGTTGGTTCTCGATTATTCGGTAGCGGACAACCTGGTACTGAATACCTACTATAAGGAACCTTATTCAAAATCGGGAATTCTGCAGTCCCAGGCCATCGCCGAACATGCAAGGAATCTCATCGGATTGTTTGACGTTCGAACTCCCAGCGAAACTACACTTGCACGGTCTTTGTCCGGTGGAAATCAGCAGAAGGCGATCGTTGCGAGGGAAGTGGATCGTGATCCCGATGTGTTGATAGCAGCGCAGCCGACAAGGGGCCTTGATGTGGGAGCCATTGAATTTATCCACAAAAAACTTGTGGAACAGAGGGACAAGGGGAAGGCGGTGCTATTGTTCTCTTTGGAACTGGACGAAATCATGAGTTTATCAGACCGCATTGCCGTGATATACGAAGGGCGCATCGTCGGCATCGTGAAACCCGAGGAAGTCACCGATCATGATCTGGGGCTGATGATGGCAGGCGGTACCTTGGAGAAAGAAAAAGGAGGAACGGACTAGATGGACGACACAAACAAACTTGAATCCGTATTGGTTCCTCTTTTATCAATTGCATTGGGACTGATGGTGGGTGCGGTTATGATGCTCGCCATGGGGTACGATCCGATTGCCGGATATGCGGCTCTTTTCCAAGGAATCTTCGGCAATGCCTATAATTTCGGAGAAACACTGCGAGCGTGGGCGCCTTTGGTATTTACCGGGATGGCGGTTGCCTTTGCGTTTCGAACAGGCTTGTTCAATATCGGCGTGGAAGGTCAGTTCATCATCGGTTCGCTGACGGCCGCTTATGTAGGAGCAGCATGGAATTTGCCTCCGGTATTGCATGCGCTGGTTGCAATTCTGGCAGCCATGGTTGCGGCAGGCTTGTGGGCATCCATCGCAGGATATCTGAAGGCCAGATTGCAGGTTCACGAGGTTATTACGACCATTATGCTGAACTATATCGCGATGTACACCTCCAACTACCTGATCCGAAATTATTTTATCGGCCACCAGGAGAATACACCTCCCATCCAACCAAGCGCTTCTCTGGAAATGCCGATTCTGTCGCAAGTGTTTGATAATGCGCGGATACACTGGGGAATCTTCTTGGCAATTGTCTTTGCGGTTCTGGTATATTGGTTGCTGTTCAAAACCACGAAAGGCTATGAGTTGCGGGCTGTCGGTTTTAACCCGTTTGCCTCCGAATATGCGGGGATGAATGTGCAACAAAACATTGTGTGGTCGATGGCAATTTCCGGCGCTTTGGCAGGCGTAGCCGGTTCTGGCGAAGTGTTGGGAGTTTACGGTTATTACAGCATTCAAAGCGGCTTTAGCGGGATCGGCTTTGACGGAATCGCCGTAGCTCTGATCGGCAATAACCATCCGTTTGGCATATTGCTGTCTGCCCTGTTGTTTGGCGGGCTTTCTTTCGGCGCCACCAGCATGCAGCGGCTTGAGGACATTCCATTTGAGATCATCCGCGTTGTGATCGCATTGATCATCTTCTTTGTTGCGGCCAACATGTTTGTAAAATGGCTGATCGGATTGTTCCGCCGCCGGAAAGGACAGGTGAGCCAACAATGACATGGACAGTGTTCCTGGATACGGTGCTGAATAACACTTTGGTATTTGCCACCCCTTTGATCCTGGCGGCACTCGGCGGAGTCATCTCGGAACGGGCCGGAGTCGTCAACATAGCTCTGGAAGGTTTTATGATTATGGGCGCCTTTGGAGCGGCCATCACCGCCTTCTACCTGGGAGATGAGATGGGATTGGGCGCGCTGGGGCCCTGGTTCGGATTGATTGCGGCATTTTTGCTGGGAATGTTGTTCGCGGTCCCGCACGCGGTAGCATCGATTCATTTTCGGGCTGACCAAGTGGTGTCCGGAGTGGCCATTAACTTCCTGGCTGCAGGATTTTCCATTTTCATGGTCAAGATCCTGTTTGAAGGCTCCGCACAAACCAAAACCATTCAGAATACGTTTACTAAGGTCCAAATACCGGGACTGACGGACATTCCGATCATCGGCAAAGGAATATTAATGTCCTATCCGACTACTTACATCGCGGTTGCATTGGTCATTTTCCTATACTATCTTCTGTATCGCACCGGATTTGGCTTAAGGTTGCGTGCAATTGGCGAACATCCTCACGCGGCGGCTTCAGTCGGGATCAGCGTTTACTATTATCGCTACATTGCGGTACTATTGGCTGGGGGATTTGCGGGTATTGGCGGTGCTGGCATGTCAACCGCGATCTCGAACAATTTCTCGCACAATACGATTGCCGGCCAGGGCTTTATGGCTCTGGCGGCGATGATCTTCGGGAAGTGGCACCCGGTCGGCGCCATGTGGGCAGCTTTGTTCTTTGGATTTGCCAACGCTTTGGCAGCCAACGGTCAGGTATTGGGACTCACAAAGTATGTTCCGGCCGAATTCCTGAATATGCTGCCCTTTGTCCTAACCATTCTGGCCTTGGCCGGAGTGGTTGGCAAGGCTGTCGCGCCTGCGGCGGACGGAAGACCTTACGTGAAAGGCCAGAGATAGGAGAATGGCCGACTGTCTAAAGAAAACTAGAATTTTGCAAGTGCAAAGGAGAAGCACGTTCTTTGGGACGTGCTTCTATGTTCTTTATTTTTGGCAACAGGCAACGGGTTCCGGTTCTCGTGGGCGACACCCGCAGGCAAGGAATGGAGAATACAAAAATCCTCATGATTCGGCAAATGTTCGGGTTTGACATAAGAATGCAATCCTGTTAGAGTAAACAAGGGATTTTTGCCCCCCTAAAACCGAACAATAGAGACATGCCCAACGATGGGCGGGAACTGACTATGGATGGCTGCCAAATTTTCAAAGGGTGCAGATTGGGGGAGTAGCTGGTGAAATATGACGTTATCATCGTCGGAGCAGGACCCAGCGGAATCTTTGCCGCTTATGAACTGACTGTGTTGAATCCGAACCTGAAAGTATTGATGATCGATAAAGGTCATGACATATTCCACCGGAATTGCCCGATTCTGGAGGAAAAACTGGTGAAGTGCCCACCGCCGACCAGGATGAAAGAATATGCAGGCTGCCTGCCCGCATGTTCCATCACCGCAGGGTGGGGCGGTGCCGGGGCATACAGCGACGGAAAGTTTAATCTGACGACTGAATTCGGCGGATGGATGCAGGATTACCTGGCTCCGTCCAAGGTATTGGAACTGATTGAATATGTGGACCGCATCAATCTGGAACACGGGGCAACGGAAATCATCACCGATCCAACCACCCCTGCCGTAGCCGGCATTGAGCGGAAGGCGGCGGCAGCCGGGCTCAAGCTGCTGAAAGCAAGGGTTCGTCATTTGGGTACGGAGGAGAACCTCAAAATCCTGGCAAACATTTTCCGGACTCTGGAAAATAAGATCGAAACACGGTTTAAAACGTTTGTTGAAGACATTCTGGTGGAAGAAGCACCGGGAGCCGAAGCCGGGGCAGGCGGCAAAGGGGTCAAGTCCCTACGGATTGCCGGGGTTCGTTTGAAAAATGGGGACGAGCTCTTCGCGGACCATGTGATTATCGGGCCGGGCCGGGATGGCTCCGAGTGGCTGGGAACCATTCTGAAGCGGCGAGGGGTCACCATGACCAACAACCAGGTGGACATCGGCGTCCGGGTGGAAACCTCCGATGTGATTATGCAGGAGATCAATGAACACCTGTACGAAGCGAAGTTTGTGTACAACACTTCTGTTGGGACCCGTGTGCGCACATTCTGTGCCAACCCCAGCGGCCACGTGGTTGTTGAGAACCACTCAGGGGTAATGACGGCCAACGGACATTCCTATAAGGACCCGAAGCTGGGCAGCAACAATACCAACTTCGCGTTGCTGGTGTCGCACACCTTTACCGATCCCTTTGACAAACCGATCGAATATGCAAAAGAAATCAGCCGCCGGGCCAACGACCTGTCCAACGGCTCCGTGATCGTGCAGAAATATGGGGACATTCTCAAAGGACGCCGTTCCACAGAGAAGCGGATCCGCGAAGGGTTTATCGAACCCACTCTGAAAGAGGCGGTTCCGGGCGACCTTGGCCTGGTGCTGCCTTACAACACGATGAAGTCCCTGATTGAGATGATGGAGGCGCTGGACAGAGTGACTCCGGGGATTGCCTCGGAACACACGCTGTTCTACGGTGTGGAAGCGAAATTCTACAGCGCCCGTCCGAAACTGACCGACAAGTTCGAAACGGAGATTCAAGGGTTGTTTACGGTAGGAGACGGCGCAGGCATTACCCGCGGTCTGGCTCAGGCTTCCGCTGCAGGTGTGCATGTGGCGCGGTATATTTGCGGGAAGTAGAGTATCCGACATAATTTGTTGAAATTTCGCCCTTTACAGAATTTATTGTTTTTTTGGGGTGAAAGGGTTTACATTTTTTAGAACAGTTGTATACTCTAAGCAACAAGTTTATCCATAATGCTGTGAGATTCTGAGAACAGCCAATATTCGAGAGAATTATTCTTTCTCTCGCAATATTGGCTGTTTTTGATTAGAGGGGGGTGATCATGTCCGAGTGGTAGATGATGACCGGATTGAGAAAACGGTTACATGATGAGGAGGAATAAGAATGACCCCTTTTTTGGCAGAAGTTATTGGTACCATGTTATTGATTGTTTTGGGTGACGGTGTGGTTGCGGGAGTTTTGCTCAACAAGTCAAAAGCGCAAAACTCCGGATGGATTGTGATTACCTTGGCATGGGGATTGGCGGTTGCCGTAGCAGTTTATGCGGTGGGAAGGATAAGCGGGGCGCATTTGAATCCGGCCGTGACTGTCTCGCTTGCAGCAATCGGAAAATTCCCTTGGAGTGACGTTCCTTCCTATCTACTTGCCCAAATGATTGGAGCATTTATCGGAGCCGTATTAGTGTGGATTCATTATTTGCCGCACTGGGCGGAAACTCCCGAGAAGGACCTAAAACTTGCGGTCTTTTCCACTGGTCCGGCCATTCGCAGTGCAGGAGCCAATCTGTTGAGCGAAATTATTGGAACTTTCGTGTTGATAGTAGGAATACTTGCCATCGGAGCCAATAAATTCGCTGATGGCCTTAATCCTTTAATTGTAGGTTTCCTGATCGTCAGTATTGGCCTTTCACTGGGAGGCACCACAGGTTATGCATTGAATCCGGCACGCGATCTGGGACCAAGGATTGCTCATTTTGTACTTCCCATAGCAGGGAAAGGATCATCTGATTGGGGATACTCCTGGATCCCGGTTGTGGGACCGATTATTGGAGGAGTATTGGGAGCGCTCTTCTTTACATCATTTTTTGGTGCTTAAGGATTAGAATTGAAATGGTCAAGAGATTATAAAAATGTAAATAGGGGGATATAAAAATGGAAAAGAAATATGTTCTCGCGTTGGATCAAGGAACAACCAGTTCACGGGCAATTTTGTTCAACAAATCGAGGGAAATCGTGGGGGTTGCTCAAAAAGAATTTACGCAGATTTATCCCCAGCCTGGTTGGGTCGAACATGATCCTATGGAAATCTGGGGAACGCAAAGTGGCGTTGCGAGAGAAGTTTTGGAAACCACAGGCATCCGCCCGCAAGAGGTGGCTGCCATCGGGATCACAAACCAGCGTGAGACCACAGTTGTATGGGATAAAAACACAGGTAAACCGGTTTATAACGCCATCGTTTGGCAAGACCGCAGAACGGCCGGAATTTGCGATGATTTGAAAACCAGAGGCCTGGAATCTTATATCCGCGATAACACCGGCCTGGTGGTAGACGCGTACTTTTCCGGAACAAAAGTCAAGTGGATCCTGGACAATGTGGGAGGTGCAAGGGAGAAGGCGGAGCGGGGCGACCTGCTGTTTGGTACGGTGGATACCTGGTTGATTTGGAATCTGACCCGTGGCAAAGTGCACGTGACAGATTATTCGAATGCTTCCCGGACGATGCTATACAATATCAAGGAACTCAATTGGGACGAGAAACTGTTGGATGAACTTGGGATCCCGGCTTCGATGCTGCCGGAAGTCAAGCCATCAAGCGAACTCTATGGAGTCACTGATGAACATACTTTTGGCGGAGCGCAAATTCCCATCGCCGGAGTAGCGGGAGACCAGCAGGCGGCATTGTTCGGGCAAACATGCTTTAAACCTGGGCAGGCCAAGAACACGTATGGAACCGGGTGCTTCATGTTAATGAATACCGGAGAAAAGAGGGTTGCTTCCAAGTCGGGGTTGCTTACCACCATCGCGTGGGGAATCGATGGCAAGGTGGAATATGCTTTGGAAGGGAGCATTTTCATTGCGGGGGCAGCCATCCAGTGGTTGCGGGACGGTCTGAAAATGA
Organism: Effusibacillus lacus; assembly: GCF_002335525.1. Taxonomy (NCBI): domain Bacteria; kingdom Bacillati; phylum Bacillota; class Bacilli; order Caryophanales; family Alicyclobacillaceae; genus Effusibacillus; species Effusibacillus lacus. The sequence continues at coordinate 38,951 of NZ_BDUF01000003.1, read as the reverse complement.
TCGACTCGGCTGCCGATTCCGAACACTATGCCCGCAAAGTGGAAGATTCCGGTGGTGTGTATGTGGTTCCCGCCTTTGCCGGTCTGGGGGCTCCCTATTGGGACATGTATGCGCGGGGTGCCATCTTTGGATTGACAAGAGGTACGTCCAAAGATCAACTGATCAGGGCTACGCTGGAGTCTCTGGCTTATCAGACAAAAGATGTATTGGGAGCCATGGAAAGTGATTCGGGGATCCAACTGCAAGCGCTTCGTGTGGACGGTGGAGCGGTAGCCAACAATTTGCTGATGCAGTTCCAGGCCGATATCCTGGGTGTGAAAGTGGAGCGTCCAAAGGTTACAGAAACCACCGCATTAGGAGCTGCCTATTTGGCGGGAATTGCGGTCGGATTCTGGAACCAGTCGGATCTTGCGGACAACTCCCAGTTGGATGCGACATTTGAACCCCATATGGAGGAAGCAACCAGAGAAAAGCTGTACAAGGGATGGAAGAAAGCGGTCAAACGAACGATGGACTGGGAGAAGGACGAAGACCAGGACCAGGACTAAGACAAAATTTCGATCACATAATATTTATAAATGTCAGTTGTCCGTTATAATGGTATAATGAATACACCAATTAAATGCATGCAAACGGTCTGAGATCAGGAGAGGACCACGACACTGGAACTATTTGCTTTTAATAGTTTCCTTTGTTGTGGTCCTTTTAGTTTTAAAGGGAGGCTCCAGACACATGAACGCAAACAGCATGAACACCATCAAAGAGTTTTCATTTAAGGGTAGGACAACAAGGCTGGAAGAAATGTCCTGTGCACCATTGGATTTGCTGGTGGTCGGTGGAGGAATAACCGGAGCGGGAATAGCCCTTGATGCAGCTTCCCGGGGATTGAAAGTGGGGTTGGTGGAAAAGCAGGATTTTGGGGCCGGTACAAGCAGCCGCTCAACCAAACTGATTCACGGAGGGCTTCGTTACCTTAAGCAGGGAGAGATCCGATTGGTGCAGGAGGTAGGCCGTGAAAGGGATATTCTGTACCGAAACGCACCTCATTTAGTCATTCCCGAAAAAATGTTGTTGCCGCTGGTGGAAGGCGGTACTTTTGGGAAATGGGCCACCTCTTTCGGGTTGTGGGTATACGACCGGTTAGCGGGGGTGAAAAAAGAAGAACGGCGTGTTATGTTGTCAAAAGAAGAGACGGAAAGACTGGAGCCTTTGCTTCGCAAAGATATTCTTAAAGGAAGCGGGCTATATATTGAATATAGAACCGATGACGCCCGATTGACCATCGAAGTGATGAAAACAGCCAATTCCCATGGGGCTTTGTGCGTGAATTATGCCGAGGCAGCCGAGTTCATTTACGAAGATGGGAAAATTGTTGGAGCAAGAGTAAAGGATTTGATCCATGGCACAACGTATGATATATACGCAAAAAATATCGTAAATGCTGCAGGTCCCTGGGTTGATAAACTAAGGGATAAAGACAAGTCCCTTTATGGCAAACGCCTTCATCTCACGAAGGGGGTTCATCTGGTCGTTCCTCACCGGAGATTGCCTTTGCGGCAGTCGGTGTACTTTGATGTGCCGGATGGACGCATGATCTTTGCGATTCCAAGGGATGAATCCACCTACATTGGCACCACCGATACGACATACTCCGGCAATCTGGAGAAACCGAGGGTTTCCGCCACTGACGTAGAATACTTGTTGGAGGCGGTTAACAATATGTTCCCTTCCGTGCATATAACGAAGGATGACATCACCTCGAGTTGGGCAGGACTTCGGCCCTTGATCCACGAGGACGGGAAATCACCTTCCGAACTGTCTCGCAAAGACGAAATTTTCCACTCGCCGACCGGATTGATCACCATAGCCGGAGGCAAGTTGACAGGGTTTCGCAAAATGGCGGAGCGAGTGGTGGACTATGTTGCCAATGTACTTGCACAGGAAGAAGGCCGAATTTTCAAACCCTGTTTTACGGACCGTATTACTCTTTCCGGGGGAGACTTTTCGTCCCCCGATCAGATCCCGGATTTTGTAGCTAAACTGACCGAAGTGGGACAGAGATTCGGATTGGAGGAGAATCACATTCGTTCCCTGGTGGGGAAATACGGATCCAACACCGTCAGAATCCTGCAAATTGCGGAAGAGCAGTATGACGAAGGGAACTCACAACCTCCTCAAATGCTCATGACATTAGCTGAATTGACCTACGGAATCGAACATGAAATGGTTGCCCATCTTACCGATTTCTTGATTCGGAGAACAGGGAATTTGTTTTTTGAGAGAGATGCATTGGCAGATCGCTATGTGGCGGTTTTGGAAGAAATGGCCCGTAATTTTCAATGGGATGACGGGGAAAAGAATGTCCGTTTACGGGAATTCATGGAAGAATATGAGGCTGCAATTGAATTCGTGTAGAAGCTGAAGTCCCATGTCAGAACATAGGATCATTCTATTCGTGACTATTATTATGGAATAGGTAAAGGTGGTCCGGCTTATGAATAAGAATGCAGTCATTCCGGCGGTAAGAGGTTTTAAAGATCTGGAAAAAGCCATAGCGGCCCCTTCCGACACGATTTTTCTGTTGGAAGGGGAAATCATTCATCTGCGAAATATTGTTGAGAGCGTAAAGAAAAACAAAAAAAAGATCTACCTCCACATGGATTTGATCAAGGGAATAAAAGAAGATGAGGCATCCATCCATTTTCTGGCCAAAGAGATCAAGGTGGACGGAATCATTAGTACAAGAACCTCCAGTCTTCTGTTTGCAAAAAAATACGGTCTGACAACTGTACAGCGGGGATTCTTGCTGGATTCCCATTCGTTAAAAACTGTTGTAAATACAGCCATTAACTGCAAGCCGGATTATATTGAACTGCTCCCAAGTTTCTCGTATCCCAAGTTAAGGCACATCAAAGAAGAAACCGGGACGGAAGTCATTCTGGGAGGTTTTATCGACCGCACGGACGAGTTGCCGATGTTGTTTGAGGCGGGAGCGATTGCGGTTTCCACCAGCCGGCCGGCATTGTGGAATTGGTCAAAAGACTCGATAAACTGACTTGCCGTCTCCTAGCGAGGAGGTTCATTCATGTCAGTTTTGGTTACGGGAAGAGCGGGTTATATCGGCAACCATACAGTGGCGGAGTTGCTGGCCTCCGGTGAGGATGTAACCGTATTGGACAATCGTTCCACCGAGAAGCGGATCCGCGAAGGGTTTATCGAACCTACTCTGAAAGAGGCGGTTCCGGGCGACCTTGGCCTGGTGCTGTCTTACAACACGATGAAGTCCCTGATTGAGATGATGGAGGCGCTGGACAGAGTGACTCCGGGGATCGCCTCGGAACACACGCTGTTCTACGGTGTGGAAGCGAAATTCTACAGCGCCCGTCCGAAACTGACCGACAAGTTCGAAACGGAGATTCAAGGGTTGTTTACGGTAGGAGACGGCGCAGGCATTACCCGCGGTCTGGCTCCCAGGCTTCGGCTGCAGGTGTGCATGTGGCGCGGTATATTTGTGGGAAGTAAGTTGCCCCTGGATTTAAAAGCACTTTCTCATTTGAGAATGTGCTTTTTTTGCATGAAATAACCGGAATTCATTAAATGAGATTTTAGATCGAAACGGGAGGCGATACATAAACATTTCGGATTTTTTATTAAGGTTGGCAGAATAACTTCTCACAAACGAGGTGTCTATGATGGCAAGAATTAAATCCTGATGTGGAAGCAGAATTCAAGGAGAAACTGGTGGCGGAAACACACAAGCTGAAACTGGGCGATCCTTACGATCCGGAGACGGACATCGGGCCGATGATCAGCGAGAAAAAAGCGGCTGGAGCGAGGAAGGGCCGAAGTATGCAATTGAGAAAATGACGGAAGAGCGGATTGTGGTGTTTAACCTTTAGGACCCGGATTCCGGGCTGTCTCACAGTGAGGCAGCCTCTTTTTTGGGGGAGATGGCCCCTTTTTCCCCGCAATCCATGTTAATCGGGCAGATCGGGAATCCGGCTGAGGATGTCATTCATGGTGAAAGATACGCAGGGCAAGCGTTCGGATCGAACCGGTTCCTCCCCGGTGAATACTTCCACCAGTTCGTACTTGGTATCCTTCAAGACATATTGCTCCAGATAAGTACCGGATGCTTCCACGATCCAGAACTCGGGGATCCCATATTTTTCGTAGGTTTTCAGCTTGCCCACCTTATCCCTCTTGACTGAGTAGGGAGACAGGATTTCCACCACCAGATCCGGCGGACCCTCAATGCCCCTTTTGGAAACGATGGAGATGCGGCTTCGATGAACCATGATAAGATCCGGCTGCCGAACTTCATAAGGGGACAAGATTACGTCCATCGGTGCATCGAGAATAAGATAATCTTCATCGCAAGTTTGGGTCAGGAGAAACTGCATACGGGCACTGATCATCTGATGTTTTGAAGTCGGGCTGGGGGTCAGGAGTTCCAGGACTCCATCCACAAGTTCGTAGCGAACCCCTTCCACATCCGGAAGAGCGGCGTAGTCCTCGTAGGTAAGACGTTCTTCCTTAACGGTTTCTTCAGGTTTTTCTTTCTTCATTTTTCATTACCTCCTTTCGTACCTTCATTATATCAAACTTTTCAGTCTGTTCACTTCCAAACACACCAAACACTCCGGTGGTTGTCCGGCAATTGCAGGGAAGATATACTCAAAGAAGAAATGGACGTATTTGAATGCTGTTACCTGTCAAGGAGGTCTGTGCATGTCAGTTTTGGTTACGGGGGGAGCTGGGTATATCGGCAGCCACACAGTGGCGGAGTTGCTGGCCTCGGGTGAGGATGTAATCGTATTGGACAATTTGCAAAAAGGGCATTCCGGCGCAGTGCTGGCCGATACATTTTATCAGGGGGACATTCGCGATCCGCAACTGCTGGATCAGATCTTTACGCGCCATGACATTGACGCGGTGGTGCATTTTGCGGCTGATTCCCTGGTTGGCGAGAGTGTGCAGGATCCCTTGAAATACTACGACAACAATGTGGTGGCGGCACAAAGATTGCTGTCGAAGATGAAGGAACACAACGTGAAAAGAATCGTGTTCTCCTCAACGGCGGCCACCTACGGGGAACCCAAGCGGATCCCGATCCGGGAGACAGACCCGACAGAACCTACCAATCCCTATGGCGAGACCAAACTGGCGATTGAGAAAATGCTGAAATGGTGTGAACAGGCATATGGGACCAAATCCGTTTCCCTGCGGTATTTCAATGCGGCGGGCGCCCATCCGGACGGACGAATCGGGGAGGATCACGATCCGGAAACGCATCTGATTCCCATTATCCTGCAAGTTGCACTCGGGCAGCGGGAACATGTTTCGATTTTTGGCGATGACTATCCGACCGAGGACGGAACTTGTATCCGGGATTACATTCATGTCATGGATTTGGCCAACGCCCATTGGCTTGCCTTGAAGCGGTTAAGGGAGACCAACGAAAGCGGCATCTACAACTTGGGGAACGGAACCGGTTTCTCGGTCAAACAGGTCATTGAAACGGCTCGCCGGATCACGGGCCACCCCATCCCGGCACAGATGGGCCCGCGCCGGGCGGGAGATCCCGCTGTCCTGGTGGCCTCTTCCGGCAAGGCGAAGTCCGAACTGGGCTGGAAACCGAAGTATGACAGTCTGGAACAAATAATCGAAAGCGCGTGGAATTGGCATAGGAACCATCCGGCTGGCTACCGCAGCCATATATGATGAACTTATTTCAAATTTAGAATAAACGCACCGAAAGGTGCGTTTCTTTTTTTGGAGTAATCGACTGATCGGTTTCATTCCAATCGGTGTGATCGTTTTATGAACGATGAGAATTGAGTGACTTACGTCACACTTGGGCCACAAGCCCCTTTTTATTATAAACTCAACAACTCTAACAATGGTTGCCAACTACGATACAGGGAAAGGGCAAGCGAAATCTGGTTGCGGAGGGGACTGACCATGTACAAAAGTATGATGACCCGTCGATTGAGAAGATGCACACAGGTCCTGTTTCTGATCGCATTGGTGCTGATACCCGTCTTTGACCTGTTTCGCATGGATCTTGGGGAAGGGTACTTTGTGTTGTTCCGGCAGTACTTCTTTGTCAACCAGCTTTATCTTGTGGTGGTTGCCTTTGCCCTCAGCGTGGTAATGCTTGCCATGTTTGCCAGGAGCTTCGGGAGGCTGTTCTGCGGCTGGCTCTGCTTTCAAACCACCTGGTCGGAGTTTGGCGGGACTCTGGTAAACGTCATCAACAAGTTCAAAAAAGAAAAAATCACGGGAAAGAAAGCCAAACTGCTCACCAATCTCCTGTTTCGTTTCCTGGTGGTAATCCCTGTCATGTGGGCGTTTTACGCGATGCTTGTCTCCTATTTTGTCGCTCCCTCAACCATGTGGGGCTGGTTGACAAAAGGGGCGCCGGTTTGGTTCTGGGTCCTGGGGATCAAATTCAGCGTATTCGGTTTGCTTGATCTGCTGGTGATCCGCCACAGTTTCTGCCATTCGATTTGCCCTTACGGGATGCTGCAGAAGTGGGCACAAAAAAACAATGCGCTGCGAATTACCTTTGATCCCGACCAGTGCATAGACTGCAGACTGTGCGAGAAGGCATGTCCGATGAAACTGGCGCCGAGGCAGCTCACCAGGACGGATTCCTGCATCAGCTGCATGGAATGTGTGGTGGCCTGCGGGGTGAAAGCGGAGAAGCTGGCGGCCAAGGGTGTTGCAAAGGGCTCCGTCAATTCGTTATCCATGAACTTTACTCCCATCGAAAAAGACAAACCGTCCACCCGGCTATTTGACGGCATGTCAGGCATTTTTGCCGGGATATGTGCCTCATTGGCGCTGGTTATGGCTTACGGAATCGCAACAGACAACGGCGTGGAACTGTCAGTCACACCGTTGAACCCGGGCGCGGTGGCGGCTGCTTCCGGCTCAACAGCTTCGGGAAATCCGGTTAATGAATATAACATCAAAATTACAAACCGGACCAAGGAATACCAGGAATTCACCCTGATTGTGGAATCGATGGATCAAACAGGTCCCATGCCATATCCAATCACTCCGAGCAAATTTTTGGTGGGACCCATCAACCGGCACGAGGAAAAAGTGACCGTTCAATCTCCGGAAACTGCGGCAGACAGCGGACGCCGGATGATTTTGATCCGTCTTCTGGATGAGGAAGGGAGGGAACTGGAAAAGACAAAAAGCGTGTTCTACGTAAACCAATAACAACCAGCATAAAAAGGAGGTCTATGTGACATGAAGAATTTTCTGATTTACGTCGGCGGCGGTGTGTTGTTTCTGCTCTTGTTCTTTGTAACCGCTTTCACAACCGTTGATGCCGGACTCCCGGAAAATCACGGGGCACCGTTCTGGGGCAATTCGGAAATTGAAAAGAAGGGCCATGTGCTGTTCCAAACGGCAGGCTGCTACTCCTGCCACAGTTACCGGGGACAGCAAGGGCAAGTTACGGGACCGACGTTTGACAGTGTCGGCCTGCGTTTGAATGAACAGGCCATTGAGATGTTCATCCGCAAGGGCACGGCCATCATGCCTGCCTATGAAGGAAAACTGAAAGATGAGGAAATCAAAACCCTGGCCAAGTGGCTGAGCGAGATGAAAGTGCAGGAAAAACGGTAGATTTTGCATATGAATTCAAGAAAGGCGGGGATGTTATGGAAAACGTGATCCGCTATACCCATGCGGACAATGTTGCGAAAAAATTTCTGCTGACCAGCGCTTTCTATCTGATCGTGGTAGCGTTGGCCGGTATCATCATGAGCATTGCGTTGGTGTCACCCGATTCTGTGCCGAAGGCGCTTAACTTTGTGGCATTGCGGGGAATCCACCTGCAGGTCATAATCTTCGGTTGGTTGTCCATGGCCCTGATGGGAGGGATGTATCACATTATCCCTCGAATCGTGAAACGGGATTTGTACAGTCAGAAATTGGGCAATCTGCATTACTGGCTGATGCATGTGGGAATTGCACTGGTGGCTGTGACCCTGTTAATGGGCATGACCACAGGCAAGGAATACATGGAACCGATTCTTCCCATCGATCTGGCGGTAGTTGTCATCTGGGTCATCTTCTTTGCAAATATTATCATGACCGTTTTTAAAGGGGATATTCCCCATTTTTCACCGGCTCTGAACTTTATGGTCCTGTCGATTCTGTATCTGGGACTGACCTTTGTCTGGTCGAACCTGATTCCCTGGACCGGTGTCCGCGACAATCTGTCGATCTGGAGCTTTGCGCACAATGAAGTCAACGGCTGGTTCATGTTCGGGCTGCAAGGGATTTTCTACTATATCGTACCGAAGATGACCGGACTCGAAGGCAAGAATCAGCCTTATCCGGAAATATTGAGCAAGATCCATTTCTGGTGTGTGGCGTTCTTTATTCCGCCGTCCGTTCTTCACCACCTGCTTTATAAAGAAGCTCCGGTAAACGAGTTCTGGAAGACCGCCGGCGAGTGGACCAGCGTCGGCATGTTGATCCCGACATTCATCTGGTTCTACATTATTACGGTAAGCATCCGCAACAGCAAGAAACCGATTGGCGTTCCCGGCAAATTCATCATCGCCACAATGATTTTCTATGTGATGAACTGTTTGCAGGGCTCTGCCCAGTCCATTCGCGTCATCAACGATTTCACGCACGCTTCCCAGTGGGTAGTGGGTCACGCTCACCTGGCGCTGCTAGGATTCATCTCTTTCGGCTGCTTCGGATTCGTCTACTGGCTGGTACAGTCGTACTGGGGCAAAGATTGTTATAACGCCAAGATGGCAAACCTCCATTTCTGGCTTGTCATGATTGGCTTCCTCGGCATGTTTGTTCCGCTCACCATTGCAGGATTGGTGCAGGGCTCCATGGAAGGGGAGAATTTCTACAGCATCCGGGAAGCAATCCGGCCGTACCTGGTCATGCGCGGATGGGCAGGGGGCATAACTGTTCTTGCCACAATCGTGTTCGCGCTAAACATGTCCAAAGTAATCAAAGTGGCTCGCTTGCAGCCAGTGGACCTGACGGAGGCAAGAAATGCGTAAGTTTGCGCATTGGGGAGGCATTGATGAGGCAGTTTCGCAATACTCTGTTTACCTGGAATGGGGAATTATCATCACCGCTTTCATCCTGATCGGCATTTTCGCGTTTCGCAAGAAAACGGAATAACCAGGAAAACCCATGATCTTCTTTTGTGGAGATCATGGGTTTTTTCGGGTACACTATAGAAGTCTGTTATGTTTGAGAACAATGGTTGAGGAGTGTTTGAATGCCAGCAGCAATTGAACCAGGAAGTATCATTGAGGGTAGCGTGGTATCAGTCAAACCTTTTGGCGTTTTCGTACAAGTGGACGAAAACCGGCAGGGACTGGTCCATATCTCGCAAGTGTCCCATTCGTATGTGAAAGACATCAATGAGCACATTAAAGTGGGCGAGACTGTAAAAGTAAAGGTGGTATCGATTGACCCGGATACCGGCAAAATTTCGTTGTCGATCAAAGAAGCAACACCAAAGCCGGCAGCAGAAAGAACGGGGCGCCGGCCGCAGAAACAAACGGGGAAACAACCGGGATTCAACTCGTTTGAGGATCAGATGAAAAAGTGGTTGAAACACAGCGAAGAGAACCTGGCGGCTTTAAACAAAAAATTAAACCGGTAGCAAAAGTTTGAGATCGGAATCCCCCGATGCATGACAAGTTCATGGTCGGGGGTTTTCTTTTTTTTACCTTGAAAGAATAAAATGTTGTCAGGGAGGGGATCGGCATGAGATGGCTTGGCGGCAGGAGGAGCAAGAACCAGATTCATGTTCCTGAGGATTTGGCCAACTTTATTGTAAATACGGAAGCGGACGGACAACTGTCGAAGACGGGAATTTTTCAGAGTTCGGAGGGACAGTTGAAACGCATGGTTCAGAACATTGTTGCTTTCTTTCGGCAAAGGCCTGCGCCTCACCGGCTCATGTTTTACTGTCACGGAGGGCTGGTCCCGGAAACGGTGGCGTGGGAAGGGATTCGGGAACGGTATCGGACGTTTCTTGCCAATGGCATCTATCCCGTTTTTTTCATATGGGAGTCATCCCTTCAACAAGCTTTGGAAGACCATCTGCAAAGGTCGGTGGCGGAAAATTTCCGGCAGATGGCGGTCATGGATAAAGTCGTGGACACGATTGTGGATGAACTGATTGAAGAAGCGGCAAAGTTATTCCCGGGACCATGGGAAGCCATGAAACGCAGGGGGATGCAAGTGTTTGCCAGTCATGGTGGCGGCTGGCACTTTGTGCTTCTGCTTTCAAAAGCATTGAAAAAAGCGGGTCTGCACGCGGAGATCCACCTGGTGGGCCACAGTGCCGGATCCATTGTGTTGTACACCTTTTTGAAACAGCTGCTGGAAGGAAAAGGGGACTTCTATCCTTATCTCAAGGGAATCACCTGCACATTGTATGCGCCAGCCTGTACGGTGCAGCAATTTGAAGATGCCTATGTACGGGCCGTTGACCATTACCTATTGAAACGTTTTTTCCTATATACTTTAAGTGATAAGCTGGAAAGATCGGATGCCTCCGTCCCCTATTACAGCAAGTCGATTCTGTATCTGGTAAGCCGCGGTCTGGAAGCGCAGTCGGGGGAAAAACCGATCTTTGGAATGGAAATTTATGCAAAAAACAGCCCTGCCCTGAAACGGATCATGGACAGCGGCAAAGGGGCGTGGGTGGTGGCCGACGAGGAAAGCCGCCCTGTCTGCTTCGATGCGGGCCGGGAGGTACTTGAACTGATCAGTCTTGCCAAACAGCATGGAGGTTTCAGTTATGACCCGGCAACCCTGAATTCAACAGGCAAAACCATCATCAGCAGAAACTGGCTGCCCGAGCCATTTCAATAAAGAGAAATTTTAATAAAGAGAATTTGAAGGTTGAAGGTGAAACTATGCATGTCGTGACTTCCCGCGAAATGCGCGAGCTTGACCGGTATACGATCGAAACCATTGGCATCCCCTCGATTGTGTTGATGGAGAATGCGGCACAGGCGGTGGCAAAGGAGGCGCACGCCCATGCTCAAGGGCAGTTGAAGAACTGGCTGATTCTTGCGGGAAAAGGGAACAATGGGGGAGATGCGGCCGCCGTCGCCCGGCACCTCTCAGAATGGGGCCACCATGTTCACGTCGTTTATGCCGAGTCCCCCCAATTCTTGACGGGAGACGCAGCGATTCAACGGGACATTCTGCAGAAGCTGGGAATCTCTGTTACGAAGTATCAGCCAAACACATTGGACTGGCGTTCCTATGACGGGGTTATTGACGGTCTGTTGGGAACGGGGACGAAAGGAGCTCCCAAAGAGCCTTACGCTTCACTCATCAACGAAGCGAATGCAAGCGGACTGCCAATCCTCTCCATTGACATCCCAAGCGGTTTGGATGCTGACACGGGTGCAGTTGGCGATCCCTGTATCCGAGCTGTACGGACTGTTACCATTGCATTTATGAAAAGGGGACTTGTCCAGTACCCGGGAACCGGGGCGGCGGGGGAGACTACAGTTGCGGCAATTGGAATTCGCCCCGAATTTGCGGACAGACTGGGGGTTCGGACATTTCTGATCACCGAAGGCACACTGAAGGAGCGTCTGGGGGTGGACCCGACGCTTCCGAGGAATAAGGATACGCACAAAGGCACATACGGCCATCTGTTGGTTGCGGCAGGTTCACGGCGAATGACAGGGGCCGGGCTGCTTTGCTCGAAAGCAGCGCTTCGCACCGGTTGTGGCCTTGTTACATGGGCAGTTCCCGACAGTTTAATGGGACCATTGACTGGCCATTTGCCGGAAGTGATGCTGTCAGGGTTGCCCGATGCCGGGACGGGACAATGGGGCTCCGTTGTTCCGGAGGCGCTGCTCTCCCTTGCGGATGGAAAAGATGCAGTGGCCGTCGGTCCCGGACTCGGGCAGTTTGAAAAAGGGGCGCAGTGGCTTCAAACCCTTTGGGAAGGGGCGGAGTGTCCGCTGGTTCTGGATGCGGATGCATTGAACATGCTGGCGGGCGTTATTAACCGTTGGCCCGTCCGCAAAGCGCCCACTGTCTTGACACCGCATCCCGGGGAAATGGCCAGGCTTCTGAACGTGCCGGTTCGCGAAGTGCAGGCGAACCGGATTGAGGCGGCCCGGCAATTCGCTGAAGCTCATCAGGTGACCCTGGTTCTGAAAGGAGCCCAAACGGTAATAGCCACTCCCGAAGGAGCGGCTTACATTAATACTACAGGCAATCCGGGCATGGCCACCGGCGGGGCCGGTGACGTGCTGACCGGTATGATTGGCAGCCTGCTGGCCCAAGGGTATAATGCGACACAAGCTGCCTGTGCGGGAGTCTATCTGCACGGGCAGGCAGGTGACCAGGCGGCCTCCCGCCGGGGCATGAACGCCCTCATCGCCAGTGATATCATTGATGCATTGTGAAAACAGGCTGGTGGTTACCCTACCTGATCTTCGATGGTAAATTTCGGACTGGCTACGGGTTCTCTTGCTTTCACCGGCACTCCAAACACCATGTAGTTCAGTACCTGGGATACATACCGCTGACCGGGGATACCCGACGCGTAGCGAATCTGGCCGGTTCTCGACCAATCGAAGGAATGCATCTTCCACACCAGTTTCTTCACTTCGCCTTCATCGATCCATTCCTTGTCGGGGTGCCAGGCTGCTTCCAGGATGTTGCGGCCAACCATGGCACAGCTCATTAAGCCCATAACGCTGCGCAATTTGAAGGCGGTTTTGGAATTCCAGGCTTCCTCGAACACGCGGGCAATCTCGCGGAAGTAGACCATAATTGCAAGACGTTTTTTCTCCAGACTCAATTCTTCCAGAGGGGTTCCCTGAATCATAAGCTCAACTGCCCGCTTCAAATGATCAAGGGTGAAGGGACGATCCGTTGTTTTCTTTGTAACCACCACGACCAGATTATAGAAGGGCGAGTCGGACCGTTCCGCCAGGTCGATGGCAATACGGGCATATTCCTCCCTGTCCCGCTTGAGATAGACAAGCAGGGATTTGGTAAGTCCCACCTGATTGGTGTTGATCGTGTCAAAAATGGATACTTCCTCTTCCGGATACAACACATGAAATGCGAGGAACGGCACTGGCAAAGGCTGGTTGTTGTTCAGTTGCCGGTGATACTTGTCAATTCCCCCCAACCTGTGTTGTCCGTCAATCACTCGAGCGGGGCCTTGGCAGACCAGTCTCCCAAAATCAGGTGAGGCATTGTCATAAGGTTCGAACGTCCATTTGCCATCCGCATTCAAAATGATCGGGGTCAAACAGGCGTCGTCCTGCTGCAGGTACTCTGCGTAAGATAAAGCCCGGGCACTGTCAAATGGTCGCTGATATCCTGTCCCGTCCGGGTTGTTGTACAGGGGAATGGTTGACAATGCATCCGCATGGTGTGACATAAGATTTCCTTGGTAGATGACGCGGCCCTTTTGTTCCGACCTCACTACGCGTTCAATCGTCACCATTTTGGTTACTCCTTTCCGTCTTTCATCCTGAGTGTGTAGTTTAATATATGTGTGCTGGGCGCATTTATCATTTTGTCCAATAAGTAGTAGTATAAACCTTGCTTTGATTAGGAGTTTGGCGATGACAGAATGTAGACTCGCACATCCTTTTTCACGCCAAATTGAATCGCTTGTCCAAGGTTCTCCATGTAGACATCAATCCGGTTCCCCTTGATGGCTCCACCCGTATCTTCCGCAGTCCGGATTCCCACTCCTTCAATGTATACTTTGGTTCCGTAAGGAATGACACGCGGGTCAACCGCAATGGTCCGTCCTTCTGTGGCGCGTTTACCCGATGATGTAATCCCGTATGCCGGATGTCCCGGATACTTTCCTGTGGATTCCGGACCTGCCGTATAGGCAGTCAGGTGAAAAGTCAATACCTTGTCCACGCTCATGGGGGTGGAAGACTCGGCTTGTTTCCGCTCTTTGGGTATGGTCAGGATCTGGCCGATTCGCAGCGTTCGCGGATCCGCAATGTTATTGAAGGCCATTAGCGAATTCACGTCGGTTTGGAATTGCCGGGCCAGTTCAAACAGGGTATCACCTGCTTTTACCTTGTATGTCACAAAAAAATGATCATTTTTCAAACTGCCCGAGCGGGAAGCAAGTGCCGTGCCAGATGCCTGGGATGATGCCTCCCTGCCGTCTTCCTCGCCCATTGACAAGGGTTTTGCATAAGAGACAGAAACAAACGGTTGAAACAGCATTAACAACAGAGTCAGTAATCCCGGAAACAGAAAACCTTTCGATCTCAACATTTCAGTTTCTCCTCCCAAATTGGTATTACAGGAACTAGAATTGACCAATTTGGGAAAATATAAACCTCTCAGATCCAAAAACCGGGAATGATAGGGGATTGCATGCAAAAAACGAGGACCTCAAAGGAGACCTCGCTTTGCAATGGATACCTGTTATTCTGCAAATACGTTCTGAAGAATGTCCAGATTGGCAGACACTTCCCGTGCTTCCCGGGCCAATCTGCGAACCACATCGGCGGCACTGTCAATAGTATCAATCAATCCCACGCCTTGTCCGCAATTCATCCATCCTTCCTCAATCCGTCCTTCTATGGCCGCCACCCGGTTGTTCCTTCCCAATATGTAGGGGAGGAGTTCTTCCACGGTGGGCCGGGTCTTTTCAAATTCCAGAATCTTTTGCGCGAAAGGGGATTTCAGGACTCGGGTGACCCGCCCGATACTTCGTTCCATTACCATGGTGGCATCGTCTTTTGCCTCGATCAGCAGCTTCTTGTAGTTGTCATGAGCTTCACATTCCTTTGTCGCCACAAACAGGGTTCCCAACTGCACCCCTTCAGCCCCCAGTGCGAATGCGGCAACTACGCCCTGCCCATTGGCAATACCGCCAGCCGCCACCACGGGAACCTGCAATTCCCTGGATACTTGCGGAATCAAACTGAAAAGTGTCATCTCCAGGGGGCTGTTGTGCCCTCCCGCTTCAAATCCTTCGCAGATGACCAGATCAGCGCCAAGTTCCTGCGCTTTTAACGCATGTTTGACAGATGCGGTCATGATCATGATTTTCAGTCCGGCCTGTTTGAACAGGGGAACCAGCGGCTTCGGGTTGCCGGCAGACAGGCTGATGGCGGTCAGTTTGTCCTTCACCTCAAGGATTGCTTCAATGTAGGGCGTGTTGTCGGAATGCTCACTGACCGGAAGGTTGACTCCAAAAGGTTTGTCGGTCGATTCGGCAGCAATGCGAACCTGTTCCTTGAAGTTCTCGGGAGAGCGCCCAGCCGTTCCTACCTGGCCGAAGCCGCCCCCGTTGGACACGGCGGCGGCCAGCGCTCCATTGCCCACGTAGGCCAATCCCCCCTGAATGATCGGATACTGAATTCCCAACAGTTCACAAACCCGGTTTCTCATTGTCCATCCCCCTTGAAATACCTTTTTCTGTCCATTCGTTTCACTTCCGCTTTCGGAGTGCGCTTCATTCTTTGATTATAAAACATATGGAAGGGGAGTGGGGAAGGATATAAGATCGGCATTGTAGAATATTCAGAAACATAGAATGATAATGAATGAATATTCATTTTAGAAGGCGGTGGAAGAGTGGGCCAAGACAGGCGGATCTGGCTGTATGTGATAACTGGAATTCTGTTGAATGTAACCGCGTTGGGATTTGCAAGAATGGCATACGGCATTGTTATGCCGTTCATGCGGGATGGTCTGGAACTGAGTTATTCCCAGGCAGGCATGCTGGGAACTTCCACCGCCCTCGGGTATCTGGGTGTGGTAGTGTTTGCAGGACTGCTTGCCGCCCGTTGGGGAGCAAAGAAGGTCATTGTCATTGGCGGGTTTTTGATCACGGTGAGCCTGCTGTGCCTTTCCTGGGTCCCTTCTTTCGAGGGGGCGCTTGTGATGATGTTTGTTGCGGGTGCGGGAACGGCTCTTATCTTTACCCCCCTGATTGCGCTTTTGGTCGCCTGGTTTCCCCGGCGCAGAGGGACGGTAATCGGGTTTATGTCCAGCGGTGCCGGGATTGGTACACTGATCGCCGGCAGTGTCGTTCCCATTGTGATTGAAATGGTTCCCGGATCAGGTTGGCGTGCGGTTTGGGCCCTGTTTGGATTTTTTGCGCTTGTGACAACCGTTTGGGCATTCGTGATTTTGAAAGACCCGCCCCAGTCTGCCGTCACCACTCAAAGACCCCAGCTTAACTCCATCGATCTGGTATACAAGAACAAACAGGTACTTCTTACCGCTGTTGTGTACTTTTTTGCAGGCACTTCCTATATGATTCCCATGACATTCCTGCCGGGCTTTATGCTGGAATATTCAATGGATCCGGTTCTGGCCGGCTGGGTGGTTGCGTTGGGGGGCTTCTTGTCCATTTGGAGCGGTCCACTCTGGGGAATCATTTCGGACCGGATTGGAAGAAGGTTGGCGCTGTTGATGTCATCCGGGGCGATGATTGCGGGGATCCTAATCCCTGTGGCAACTCCCAGCGCCGCGGGTTTTGTTACAGGTCAGTTCGTTTTGGGAGTAACGATAGGGGGAATGCTGTCCTTGATTCAAGCCACTGCCACTGAACAGGTTCCGCCACCACTGATCAGTGTGTCCTTGGGGTATGCAACGGTGTTTTTTGCGGTTGGACAATTGATTGGACCCGGGGCGGCCGGATGGATCATTGACCATCTTGGAGGTTTCCGCAGTGCATTCCTGTTTGGGGCGATTGCCATCGCAGCGGGAACACTGATTGCCTCAAGAATCAGGAAAGAGACGGAGATTGGCGCCCCCATTCACCACGTTGAGTGCAATACAAAAGTGATGCGATAGAAAATGATGAACTGCTTTCCAGAGGTGGTGCGTTAATGTTAATCCAGCAGTTGATAAACAACTGCACGAAATAACCTTCCAAGATTGCCTTACTTCTTAATAGTGCTGCGGGGATGGAGATAGTTGCAGCAGTAGCCTATTATTTGTTCAACGGGGATTGACAGTTGAAAACACAAACGAAGGCTGCCATATAGGAAGCTTGTTTTGTTGAACGGGGCATTTTGTTGAACAATTTAGGGGAAATCCCTTCGAGCTAACATCACCCGCATAGGTAAAAAGTAATGAACATATGTATAAACCCTGATTTTGTGAAGAATGTCCTTTTGCTGTTTTCGGTAGATACCTATTTACTTGTAGAAATCCTAAGACAAACGGAGAACGGCTCCGTCGCAAACGATGCGAACAGAGCCGTTTTATTGCATTATTGATGTCCCTCAGTGTAAATTTGGAAGGTTACACCGAACTTGTCGGTTACAATACCGTAAGCAGGGCTAAAAAATGTTTCTTGCAGCGGCATGTTCACTTGACCGTCTTGCTGCAAGGCTTCATAAATTTGTTTTGATTTTTCCATGTCGTTAGTTGAAATACAAATGGTAACTTGATTTCCCTGTTGATGGGGTTGACCTGGAAACGTATCAGAAAGCATAAGGTCCGTTTCGCCAACTTTTAACATTGCGTGTGCGACACGATCCTTTGCATCTGCTGGTAAAGGAAATTCGGGGTTTTCCGGCATCTCTCCGAAAGTTTGGAGAAAGAGAACTTTGGCATCCAATGCTTTTTCGTAAAATTGGATAGCTTCCTTTGCATTTCCGTCCATCATTAAATAGGGGGTCAATCGCAATGTCATAATGAATCAGCTCCTTGGGTCCTAATTATTTTTTCGTTTCTGCTATGCTCGAAAATCGTACTGTCCACCGTTTGACACTTGCCAACGAAATCAACCACCCCCCATTATTACCCATAATTCGATTATATATCACAGAACATAAGGGACTGCCTCAAGCAGTAAAAACTACTTAGAGAGGCAGCCCATCTATCGTCAGGAAGCAAAATGATCCTGGAACTGGGAGCGAAGCGCCCGTTTCAGGAACTTGCCCACGGATGTCTTCGGAATCTCATCGAGGAAGATCACATCGTCCGGCACCCACCACTTGGCAAATCGTTCTTGCAGGTAGGTGAAGAATTCTTCTTTCGCAACTTTGCCTTTGAATCCTTCTTTCAGGACCACGAAAGCGATCGGGCGCTCATCCCACTTGGGGTGGGGCACGCCGACAACGCTGGCCTCAAATACGGCCGGGTGAGCCATCAACGCATTTTCCAGATCCACGGAAGAAATCCATTCACCTCCGCTCTTCACCAGATCCTTCGTGCGGTCCACAAGCTTGATCGTTCCTTCTTCATCGACGACCGCCACGTCACCTGAGTGGTACCATCCGTCAACGAAAGTATCTCTCGATCGTTCGTCCCTGTAATATTCATCGGCAATCCAGGGGCCGCGAAGCAGCAATTCGCCCATTTCCTGTCCGTTCCAGTTCACATCTTCCCCCGTTTGCCCCACTACCCTCATTTCAAGCCCCGGTACCAGCAGACCCTGCTTGGAACGAATGTCGAGCATTTCGTCGTCTGACAGTCCTTTTTGGTAGCTCTTCAAGCGGGATACGGTCACCACCGGGCTGGCTTCTGTCATGCCGTATGCGTGCAGGAAGGGGATGCCATATTTTTTCTCATAAGTGTGAATCAGGCTGCGGGGGGCTGCCGATCCTCCGCAAACAATTGCCCGGATGCTGGACAGATCGTAGTTTCCTTCTTCGATGGCTTTCATGACACCAAGCCAGACGGTGGGAACGCCTGCCGTAAGGGTTACTCGCTCTTGTTGAATCAATTCCAGCAGGACATTGGGAGTCGGCATGGGTCCGGGCAGGACTTGTTTGGATCCAAAACAGACGGCTGCGAAGGGCATTCCCCAGGCGTTCACATGGAACATGGGAACGACAGGCATCAGACAATCGGCCTCCGACAGCCCCAATGTGTCAGCAAGGCCCAGGCACATGGTATGGAGATAGGTGCTTCGGTGCGTGTAAACAACTCCCTTGGGGTTCCCGGTAGTGGCGGATGTGTAGCACATTCCTGCGGGAGCATTCTCGTCCAGATCTTGCGGGAATTGAAAGTTCGGATTCCCCTGAGCCAAAAGCTGTTCATAAGAATAAACAGGCGAAAGTGTGGTAGGAGGAAGTTCCGGCTTGTCAGTCATGACTACGAACGCCTTTACAGTCTTCAATTGGTCCTTGACCTTTTCGATGGCGGGAAGCAAATCTTCATCCACAAACAAAACCTTGTCCTCCGCATGATTGACGATATAGGCTATATGTTCGCCGGACAAACGGATATTGATAGTATGCAAAACCGCGCCCATGCAAGGAACTGCGAAATATACCTCCAGGTGACGGTGATGATTCCATGCGAAAGTCCCCACCCGTTCTCCCCGTTCAACCCCGAGTGATTCCAGTACACTGGCCAGCCGGCGGGTACGATTGCCGTATTCCGCATAATTGTAGCGGAATATGCCTGCACTTGTACGGGATACGATCTCTTTCTTCGGAAATACTTTTTCCGCCCTTTCCAGAAAAGAGCGGAGTGTCAAAGGAAAATTCATCATGGCAGATTCCTCCCCAAAAATTCGTAATCGAAACAATAGAAAAAATATTCAATCATAATTATACGCCTTTCCAGTCAACTCAGGTCAAAAATTTTTCGGACATGGCATTGAATGATCATTCATTTTTCAATTCAATTTTTTCTATACATGTTGTAGAATGAATTCATATAAAAACCTAACGACCGTTCGGTTCAAAAACAGGACGAAAAGATTCTGGGGAGGGGTGCCTGTGGCAGGGATTGTTTCTTACGGGGCGTACATACCTTACTACCGGCTGGAGCGGAAAAAGATGGCAGAGGCGTTTGGCGAACGTGCCATGGTCGGCGAGAGGGCAGTGGCCAATTTTGACGAGGACAGCGTGTCCATGTCGGTCAATGCGGCATTGGATTGTCTGCAGGAGTTCGCCGGAAGGGAAGTCGATGGGGTATTCTTTGCGACAACAACGGCTGCTTACGAAGAGAAGCAGGCGGCAGGCACAGTTGCGGCAGCTCTTGATCTGAAAAGCAATGTACGGGTCGCGGATGTAACCGGGTCGCTTCGGGCTTCCTCAGCCGCCATGTTATCTGCTCTTGATATGGTGCGGGCGGGGGCGAAGGGAGCGCTGGCCGTAACCGCCGACTGCCGACTGGGAGCGCCCCAGGGGCAGAATGAGCAGTTGTTCGGGGATGGCGCAGCCGCGTTTCTGTTTGGCTCCGGCGACGACGTTATTGCAAAGGCTGTTGCCGTTCACAGTCATAGCCGGGAGCAAATCGGCGGTTGGAGAAACAAGGGAGACAAGTTTGTCCACTCCTGGGAAGAGCGGTTTGTTCAGACTGTGTACGGGGAGACGGTGGGTGCCAGCGTACGGGGTGTCCTGGAAACCGCCGGTATGCAGCCGGGCGATTTTTCCAGGATTGTGATGGCGGGGCCGGCTCCCAAGGCGCAAATGGCCATTGCAGGGATGCTTGGATTCCAGAAGGAGCAGTTCCAGGACCCGTTGACGGACAGTGTGGGCATGACAGGGACGGCACATGCTCCCATGATGCTGGTGGCTGCACTTGAACAAGCCAGGCCGGGCGACAAGATTCTCTTTGTCAGCTTTGGGGAGGGCAGCGATGCCATTGTATTTGAAGTCACCGCTGCCATCGAACGTTTGCCCAGGCGGTTAGGTATCTCCGGACATCTGGCGTCAAAAAGCAACCTCATCCGATATGCCGATTATCTGAAGTGGAGAGGCGTTCTTCCTGCAGAACCCCCTCGAAGGCCGGAAACACCCAGACCCTCCGTGACCGCCATGCAGCGGAATTACCACCAAAACCTGGCCCTGTACGGTTCCAAATGCCTGGAGTGCGGCACACCGCAGTTTCCGAAACAGCGTGTGTGCGTGCAATGCCAAGCAAAAGACAGGATGGAAGACTACCGTTTCTATGGAAAGACTGCAAGAATTGCGACTTACACGATTGATTACCTGGCTGCAAGTCCCGCACCTCCCACAGTTGTCGCGGTGGTGGATTTCGAAGGCGGAGGACGGATCATGTGTGAAGTGACCGATTGCGACCCGGCTGAGGTGCGAATCGGAATGGAGCTTGAAATGACCTTCCGCAGATTGTATCAGGCAGGAGGAATTCATAACTATTTCTGGAAGGCGAAGCCGTATAGGAGGGTTGCAGAGCATGAGCAAAGGAATCACAGATAAAGTCGCGGTTATTGGAATGGGGTGTACCCGGTTTGCCGAGCACTGGGACAAGAGCGCGGATGACCTGCTGGTGGAAGCGGCTTACGAAGCGTTTGCCGATGCCGGGGTGGAACCGAGCGACATTGACGCCTGTTGGCTGGGAACCTTTGCGTCGGGGTTGTCCGGGTTAACCTTGTCCGGGCCTTTAAAGACGCAGTACATTCCGGTAACACGGGTCGAGAACATGTGCGCCACCGGGTCGGAAGCGTTCCGCAACGCTTGTTACGCGGTAGCTTCCGGGGCTTATGACATGGCGCTTGCCATTGGGGTTGAGAAGCTGAAGGATTCCGGCTACAGCGGATTGGCGGTGGCGGAGCCGCCCAATGACGGGACAACACCTCCGATTACCGCACCGGCTGCCTTTTCGTTCCTGGCACCGGCCTATTTTTCCAAATACGGATTGGACCCGGAAAAAGGGAAGGAAGTGCTGACACGGATCGCCTGGAAGAACCACCGGAACGGGTCGCTGAATCCGAAGGCCCAGTTCAGAAGTGAAGTACCCCTCGAGGCGATTGCCAAGTCGCCAATGGTGGCGGCTCCCCTTGGCATCATGGACTGTTCGGGCGTGGCGGATGGTGCGGCCGCCGCGATCATCGTGAGGACGGAGGACGCCCCTAAATACCGGAAAGATCCGATGTATGTAAAGGCGCTGACAATTGCGGCTGGTCCCGGAGATGGCGTGCTTCGGCAGGATTTTGATTTCACGTCGATCCGGGAAAATGTGATGGCCGCCAAAGAAGCCTACAGGCAGGCGGGCATTACAGACCCGCGCAAGCAGATCGATATGGCGGAGGTGCATGACTGTTTCACTCCGACAGAACTCGTGATCTACGAAGATCTGGGTTTCAGTGAGCGAGGCAAGGCTTGGCAGGATGTGCTGAACGGCGTGTTTGACCTGGAAGGGGAACTGCCGGTCAATCCGGACGGCGGGCTGAAATCCTTCGGCCATCCCATTGGGGCCAGCGGATTGCGGATGCTCTACGAAATGTACCTGCAGTTCCAGGGCAAAGCGGGCAAGCGGCAGCTTCCGAATCCCAAGATCGGATTGACTCACAACCTGGGCGGCTTCCCGTGGCAGTGCGTGTCGTTTATTTCCATTGTGGGAAAAGAACTGGGATAGGGGGTATATCCATGAGTCACCTGTACCTCAAGGAGGAACACAGGATGTTCCGCAATACGCTGCGAAAGTTTCTTGAGAAAGAAGCGGTGCCTTTCTACGATCAATGGGAGAAAGAGCGGATCGTGCCCCGTTCTTTCTGGAAAAAGATGGCCGATCAAGGATATCTGTGCCCCGGAATTGATGAGAAGTACGGCGGTGCCAACGCCGACTGGGGGTATTCGGTCGTAATCATCGAAGAACTGGATCGGGTGGGGGCAGGTCTCGGCGGTATTTCGCTGCACAATGAAATCGTGGTTCCCTATATTACCGCTTATGGAACGGAGGAACAAAAACAGCGCTGGCTTCCCGGTTGTGCCAACGGCGACACCATTACCGCCATTGCCATGACCGAACCGGGTGCAGGTTCCGATTTGGCAGCGATCCGAACCACAGCGATCCGTGACGGTGACCACTATGTGCTGAATGGACAGAAAACGTTTATTACCAATGGAATCCACGCCGATCTGGTGATGGTTGCCTGCAAGACCGATCCAAAGGCCAATCCGCCGCATAACGGCATCAGCCTGATTTTTGTGGAACGGGGTACACCCGGTTTCAGTCGTGGACGGAAGCTGGACAAAATCGGCCAACACAGCCAGGACACCGCCGAGCTGATTTTCGAAGACTGCCGGGTGCCTGTGGACAACCTGCTGGGACAGGAAGGAAAAGGGTTTTACTACATGATGGAGAAGCTTCAACAGGAGCGGCTGCTGGTTGCCATCGGGGCGGTTGTCGGTTCTGAGCGGATGCTGGAACTCACGATTGACTACGTCAAGACACGGGAAGCTTTCGGCAAACCGATCAGCAAGTTCCAGAACACCCAGTTCAAGGTGGCGGAAATGGCAACCGAAATCGCCGTCAGCCGGGCCTTCGTAGATCAGCTGATTGCCGATCACATGGCGGGGAAAAACGTGGTGACGCAGGTTTCCATGGGCAAGTGGTGGACCACCGAAATGGCCAAGCGGATCGCCGCACAATGTCTGCAGCTGCACGGCGGATACGGCTATATGGAGGAGTACGAGATTGCCCGCCGTTACCGCGACACGCCGGTTGCCGCCATCTATGCGGGCAGCAACGAGATTATGAAGACCATTATCGCCAAAAACCTGGGACTCTAGAGTACCTCAGAATCCCTTATTGGGAATAAGCAGTAAGATGGGCTGAAAGACAGGCAAAAATGAGCGAGGTGGAAAAATGACGAAAGACATTGAGAAGTTTATCGGGCAAGAGTTTGAACCGTATACGTTTCAGGTGGAACAGGGCAAGATCAAAGAGTTTGTGCAGGCGATCGGGGATGGCAATCCGATTTACACCGACCGGGAGCAGGCTGTTGCAGCAGGGTTCCGGGATGTGACCGTCCCTCCCACGTTTGCGACAGTGATTGACTTGTGGGGCGGCCGCGACTTTTTTCAGATCTGTGAGGCCTTGGAGCTGAACCCCTTGAAGGTGCTGCATGGAGAGCAGGAATACGAATACCTTGTGGAAATCAATCCCGGAGATGAGATCACCGCAAGGTCGAAGGTGACCCATGCCGTGTCCAAACCGAGCTCCAGCGGTGGAATGAACCTGCTGACAATGGAAACCGTTTACACCAATCAACGGGGTGAAACGGTCCTGATTGCACGTTCTACCGTTATTGAACGCTTTTGATAAAGGGGGTAAGCAGGATGAGCCAAGAGATGCAAGCAATTGGGGTCGGACAGGAACTGCCGTCCCTTGTAAAGGAAGAGATTACCCATGTCCAGTTGGTGAAGTATGCGGGTGCGTCCGGTGATTTTAACCCGATTCATACGGTGGTTCCGATTGGGGAAAAAGCAGGCTTGGGCGGTGTCATAGCCCATGGCATGCTGATCATGGGGTTTGCCGGTCAGGCGATTACCACTTGGTTTCCCCGTAAGAACCTGCGGCGTTTCAAGGTGCGTTTTGTTGCCATGACCCGGCCCGGTGAGGAGATCACAGTGAACGGCAAAGTGATGGAAAGAATCACTGTTGGCGGGGAGTCCCGGCTTCTGTGTGAAGTTATGGCGCAGAATTCCAACGGAGAAGTCAAACTGAAAGGCGAGTTTGAAGTGGCAGAGGAGGAGAAGGGACAATGAGAATGCTGGAAGGAAAAGTTGCGATTATTACGGGGTCCGGGCGGGGAGTCGGCCGGGCAGCCGCTGAAATGTTTGCGGAACACGGAGCAGCTGTAGTGATAAACGATCTGGATGAGGGGCCTGCTACGGAAGTGGTGTCCGCCATTAAGGAAAAAGGCGGTCAAGCCATCGCCGTAGTCGGCAGTGTAACCGATCCCGGGTTCCCCAAGCGGGTGTTTGAGGAAGCAGTCGGTGCCTTCGGACGTGTGGACATTCTGGTAAACAACGCAGGCTATACATGGGACAGCCTGATTCACAAAATGACAGACGAGCAATTCCAGGCCATGCTGGATGTTCACCTGATTGCTCCTTTCCGTTTGATTCGGGAAGCGACCCCCTATTTCGTCGGGGCTGCCAAAGAAGAAGCCGAACAGGGGCAGACTCCATCCGTCCGAAAGATCATCAATGTGTCCTCCGTGTCCGGCGTTATGGGAAATGTGGGGCAGGCCAACTATTCTTCTGCCAAAGCAGGTGTAATCGGTCTCACCAAAGCGGTTGCCAGGGAGTGGGGGCAGTTTAACATCAATTGCAACGCTGTTGCTTTCGGCCTAATCGATACCCGTCTGACCCAGGCCAAGGAAAAAGGGGAAAACATCGACGGCATTGCCCTCGGAATTCCGGAAAAAGTCCGCCAGATGATCGAAATGCAGATTCCCCAGCGCCGTGCGGGTACTCCGGAAGAAGCCGCAGGAGCGATCTTCTACCTGGCATCTCCCCTGTCCAACTATGTAAACGGCCACGTACTGAACATTACCGGCGGATCCTACACTTGATCAACGGGGGGTGCCGGGGTGGAAAAGCAGCTTTCGAAGCAGGGTCAAACCGGGGAACAGAGTCAATTCCTCAAAGGTGTTCGCGTTGTTGATTTCACCCGTTATCTTCCGGGTCCTTTTGCCACATTGCGGCTGGCGGATATGGGAGCGGAAGTGATCAAAGTGGAACCGCCGAAAACCGGCGACCCTTCCCGTTTCATGAGCGAGCAGATGGGCGGAACCGGGCTGTTGTTTCAAGCCAACAACCGGAACAAGAAAAGCGTGACCCTGGATCTGAAGCGGGAAGCGGGCCGGAAGCTGGCGTTCGATCTGGCGGCAAAAGCGGATGTGGTGATCGAAGGATTCCGTCCGGGAGTGGCTGATGCGCTTGGGATCGGGTACGAGGCCCTGAAACAAGTTCGCCCCGACCTGATTTACTGCTCCCTGTCAGGGTTTGGCCAGACAGGGCCGCTGCGGGAACTGGGGGGGCATGACCTCAACTACCTGGCTCTCAGCGGCGTTCTTGCCCAGTTGAAAGATCTAGAGGGGCGGCCGGTGCAACCAAGTTTTCAATTTGCCGATCTGATTGGCGGGTTTGCCGCATCGGAAGCGATTCTGGCCGCTCTTGTCAAAAAGAGCCTTACGGGAGAAGGCAGCTATCTGGACATTGCAATGACCGATACGTTGATCGGAATGATGCACACCCACGTCGCGTACCAGCTTGCCATGGGGTATGGCCATGGGGTTCCAATCCTTGGCGGTTCGCTTGTCTGTTACCGCATCTATCAAACATCGGACAACAGGTTTGTAACACTGGGAGCGCTGGAAAAGAAGTTTTGGGAGAACTTCTGCCGGGCTGTAGGGCGGGAGGAATGGATCCCCGCCCACTTCTCCCGGGCTGCCGATGACAATCCGGTGTTTGCTGAGCTGAGGGCCCTTTTTGCAAGCCGGACATTGTCCGCGTGGTCCCGGTTTGCCATTGAGGTGGATTGCTGCATGGCCCCCGTTCTTGAAACCGCTGAAATGATGGATCATCCCCATGTACGGGAGAAAAGGCTGATCCCGGATCAGAACACTGCAACCGCCCTGGCCCCATCCCTTGGCCAGCATACCCGCGAGGTGTTGGAGAATTGGCTGGATGCCTCGTCTGAACAGATTGACCGATGGGAACAAGAGGGTATTGTATAGAAGAAGTCATTCGTGGTCCGATCTTCTTGAGACGAAGCCGATTTTCCGAAGACACCCGGAACCTGCCACCATGACGCGACTGTTCGAGCTGAAGATGGTGGAGAAGCACATTGAAAGGCTGGTTCGAGAGGGACGGGTCAGACGGGAAAATGATTGGAACGAAATTGCATGACCGGTTTCGGTCGATAAGGGCTTTTTTACTTTCTAGGAGCTTGAACTTATGTTTCGTATTAAGTTTCATCTATTTCTGATAGATATCCATATCCACTAAATCAATGACGAATCTCCCGGAAAGAAGAATATCCAGGCCGATGATTCCGTTGATGCCGTAGTCTTTGTTGAAATAACCGAAATCCAAATAAAACTCATCTGCTTCAAATCCGTCGAATTGAATCCTGTCTATCATTTTTCGAAACGCATAGTCTTCCCCGCCAATACCGTACATCGTGGTAATTTCCGCATCCGTTGCGAAAATGCCCAAATCAAAAACAGCGTCTGACGAAATGAGAGTTTGTGCGGCTCCGGTATCAACGACTAACCGGTCAATTGACTCCGTTCGTCCACCATAGGTGATTATTAAAGACGTGTGAAGTAAGTGGTTGACTAAATCTATTTTCATTGTGGGTTATATCCTCGGTAAATGGGTTTAATTACGATAGGCATGGCAATTTCAGGTTTGGAGGTATGATAGACGAAGGTGTCCCCTTTAGATCTTACCAGCACTCTCGTGGCTTCCTGTTCGTCAGGGATTGGACGAATCACAGCCACTTCTTCCACATACTTCTTGTTTTCTTCCACGCGCGATTTGAGTGCCTGTACCAAGACAAACTGATTGGGGTATAATTGACGAACTTCCTCCCACAACATTATGTTTCACCCTCCTTCTATTTCATACCATTATTCTAGCACCGATCTCCTAGCAATGGGAATCAAAACAAAAAAGGCTGTTAACTGAGATACTTGCCTACCCGGGCTTCTGGAGACTGGCGGCCGATTATTGGAGGAAAGGAATGGAAGAGATGATTCGCTCTTTAATGCACCTTCCCCAGCAGCAACAGCTTCCATCGAAATCGGGAGAGCGATAGCGGATCGAATACCTGAGCCTGACTATCGAAAACTGATCGCTGCTTCAAGATCGAAACAAATTTCAAATTGTGAAGGAATTTTGAACTTTTGATCGAATACAATATGTAAATCTAAGTAAATAAAAGTGAACTGTTACATTCGTAGGACTTCCTGACCGGAAGCCAAAGCACGGGTGATAAGCCAGTTCAATCGTACAGCCAGAGGTTTCTTTTGTTGTGCGGTTGGGTGGCTTTTTCTTTTTCACAAAAGGAGGGGGATTCATGTCGAAGAACAAAGATCTGGTTTCCGAATACTCGAAGGATATTGATACGGATGCCATTATGCGGGAAGCGGACGCGGAATTCCGTTTTCGACGATTGACCGGAAAATGGGCGGTTGTCATTTCGTTCATTGCGGTGCTTTGGTCGTTGTTTCAGCTATACACTTCGGGATTCGGACTGTTTGAATCGATCATTCAGCGGTCAGTGCATTTGATGTTTGTACTGGTCCTGGCGTTTCTCCTGTATCCGGCCCGCAAGGGAGCCCCAAAAAGAAGGCCCAGTGTGGTTGATATCCTTCTTGTTTTGTTCAGCTTGTTTGTAAACGCTTACTTGGCGTTTCAATGGAATGAGATCGCTCAGCGCGGCGGACGGTTAAATGAGTTTGAATACTTGATCGGCGGAATCGGAATTCTGCTTGTCCTGGAAGCAAGCAGACGTGTGTTGGGGAAAGAACTGACCATCATGGGACTGGTCTTTCTGTTGTATGCTTATTTCGGCAACTATGTGCCTGGCCGGTTTCATACAAGAGGCTATTCGCCGGAGCGGATTTCTGAGCATATGTTCTGGTCGACTGAAGGGATTTTCGGTATCGCATTGGGGGTTTCGGCTACCTACATGTTCCTGTTTATCCTGTTCGGCGCTTTCCTGGGGGGCACCGGTTTGTCCAAGCTGATTAATGATGTATCACTTTCTGTTGCCGGTCACAAGCCGGGGGGACCTGCCAAAGTCGCTTTGTTGACGACAGGCTTCATGGGAATGATTAACGGGAGTGCGGTTGCCAATGCGGCCAGTACGGGAGCCTTCACCATTCCAATGATGAAAAATGTAGGCTATCGCCCGACATTTGCTGCCGGTGTGGAAGCGGCAGGGTCGACGGGAGGACAGATCATGCCGCCTGTGATGGGAGCTGCCGCTTTTATCATGGCCGAATTCCTGGGGATCCCTTACAGCCAGATCATCATTGCTGCCGCACTACCCGCGATCCTCTATTATGCATCGATCTGGATCATGGTGCATGTGGAGGCGGTAAAGACCGGTCTGAAAGGACTTCCGAAAGATCAACTGCCCAGTGTCGTCGAATCTTTGAAGGCCAGAGGTCACATGTTGATCCCGGTCGGGGTGCTGCTGTTTTTGATGTTCAGCGGAAAAACACCTCTGTATGCAGCGTTTTACGCGACCATTTCCGTATTGATTGCGGGCGCTTTCAGAAAAGAAACACGGATGGGGTTGAGACAGATCCTCAAAAGTTTGGAAGATGGCGCAAAAGGGGCCATTGCGGTAGCGGTGGCATGCGCAGTCGTGGGATTCGTCGTGGGTACCGCTTCCCTGACCAGTCTAGGCCTCACTTTCGGATCGGCGATTTTGGATATGTCAGGTAACAATCTGCTTCTGGCCCTGTTTTTGACGATGATCACTTCTATCATAGTGGGTACGGGCGTACCGACTACCGCCACCTATATCATCGTGGCCACCGTGTCCGCGCCCGTTTTGATCAAGATGGGGCTTCCTCCGCTGGTGGCGCATATGTTCGTGTTCTACTACGGCGCACTTGCGGATGTAACTCCTCCTACCGCACTTTCTGCCTATACAGCCAGTGCCATTGCAAACTGCGATCCGCAAAAGGGAACCTGGCAAGCCTGGAGATTGGCTCTGATCGGATTCCTGATTCCCTACTATTTCGCACTGCGTCCTGAAATGATGCTGATCGTGGTGCAGTCGACAATTCCGGAGATCGTATGGGCGGTGTTAATCACCACAATTGCCGCTTTGTCCCTTTCTTTTGTCATTCAAAACTTTCAGCGCCGTAAATTGACGGTGATGGAAAGTGCAGGGTTTCTATCGGTAGTGGCTGTTACACTGCCTGCCCAATTTTATCTGGATTTGCTAGGAATGGGAATCTTCATCGTTCTTCTGGTGGTGCAGCGGGTTGTCGGTATTCCTGCCAAATTGGATCGTACCAAAGCCTTGTAACGAGTTTTCTCGTGCAAGATATACACGTTTTATAGAAAAAGGGGGTAAACATTCATGAGAAAATGGTTGGTCTTGCCCGTGATTTTCACATTGGCGACAAGTATGTTTGCAGGATGTTCCACACAGACGCAAAGCGGAGGTGAAAACAATTCCCAGTCGGTCAAAGGCGAATTGGTGAATGTTGCGACAGGTACAACAGGAGGTGTCTACTACCCGCTTGGGAACGCATTGGCCCAGCTGTGGACCGATAAACTGGGGGTAAAAGGCTCTGCCACTTCAACTGCCGCTTCCCAAAAGAACATCGAGCTGTTGGAGAAGAAAGAAACGGAGGTGGCGTTTTCCCAGAATAACGTTGTCACGCAGGCTTACAAAGGGGAAGGACAGTTTAAGGACCGGGCACAGAAAGACCTGCGGGCTCTCACCTATCTATACCCGAATGTTATGCACTTTGTGGTGCGGGGTGACAGCAGAATCAAATCGATCAAGGATTTGGAAGGCAAGAAAATCGTTCCCGGAGCTGTGGGAAGCGGAACGGAAATCAGCACCAAAGAGATGATCGGCGAATACGGGCTGGACTATACAACCAAGAAGAATGTGAAAGCGGATTTCGTCGGTTTCAGCGAAGCTGCCGAGCTGATGAAGAACAACCAGGCGGATGCGGCCATGATCTTTGGCGGACTGCCAACCGCCTCCGTACTGGATATGGCAACTTCCTTCAATGTGAAATTACTGTCGTTTGAACCGGACATGATTAAGAAAATCACCGAGAAATATCCTTGGTACTTTGAATATGTGATTCCCGCAAACACCTACAAGGGGCAAACGGAGGAAGTTCATACGCTAGCGGTTGCGAATGTGCTCCTGGTACGCAAAGATCTCAGCGAAGAGCTGGTCTATCAGTTAACCAAAACTCTTTACGAGAATACAGATCGTTTGGTCATAGCTCATGAAACGGCAAAGGCGATCAAATTGGAAACAGCGCTAAAAGGGTTGACCATCCCGTTGCATCCCGGTGCCGAAAAATATTATAAAGAAAAAGGGTTGGATACAAGCAAAACGGTCAAACCATAACCACATCTGCCTGCTCCCCGCTGTGAAATTCATGGCGGGGATGTTACTATCCACCATCAAAAGCTTTTCGGGAGGCTTGACAATGAATCGGCAAACCATCCAGGAACTGATTTATTTGGAGATGTGGCCCATTATAAAGACAAAGATTTCGGTGTCTTCCTTTTCAATGTAAAGGGAGACGAAGCAGTAGCAAAATTTCATTTGTGGGTAAAAAATGTACTGCTTCCTTTACGGGATTCCGAAAATTAGGATGAGAAGATACCTCTTTACAACGAAGTGAATTCTGAATATTATTGTAGTAAGTTAATAGTGACTGTTGCATCTGTTGGACTTCCCGACCAGGAAGCCAAAGCACGGATGACAAGCCAGTTATTCCGCAGCGGGTACGTTTGGCGGTTTGGCTGGCTTTTTTATTGCCAGTTTTCGCGAAACAGCCAGGTGCGCAATCGAGATTCGAACTGGGGGAGGTGAAGCAATGGGAGCGTTAGAGGGGCTTAAAGTAATCGATCTGACACGGGTGCTGGCCGGCCCTTTTTGCACAATGATTCTGGGCGATCTGGGGGCGGATGTGATCAAGATCGAAGGGCCTGGCGGCAGCGACGAGACACGCGGATGGGGGCCTCCGTTTGCGGGGGATCAAAGCGCCTACTACCTGACAGCTAACCGAAACAAACGGGCGATAACTTTGAACCTGAAAGAACCGGAAGCGCGGAATATTCTGCGTAAGATGGTGAAGAATGCGGATGTCCTGATTCAGAACTTCAAGACCGGAACCATGGAAAAATGGGGACTCGGTTATGAAGATGTACGGAAGCTGAATCCACGCCTGATCTACTGCTCGATCACCGGTTTTGGCCAACACGGTCCCTATAAAAACTTGCCAGGATACGATTACATTGTGCAGGCCATGGGCGGCATGATGAGTATCACGGGCAGCGAGGAATCCGGCCCCATGAAAGTGGGAGTGGCAATTGCCGACATCGCGACCGGACTATACAGTGCCATAGGAATTCTGGCGGCTCTGCAGGAACGGACCGTATCAGGTAAGGGGCAGCAGATTGACATGGCGTTGCTGGATTCACAGATTTCGCTGTTGGCCAATGTGGCCAGCAATTACCTGGTATCGGGACAAATTCCGAAACGGTACGGAAACCAGCATCCCAACATCGTTCCCTATCAAACCTTCCGGGCAAGTGATGGTGAGATGGTGGTAGCCGTCGGCAATGACCGGCAGTTTCAAAAGCTGTGCCAGCTGCTGGGCCAACCGCAATGGGCGGATGATCCGGAATACAGCACCAACCCGGCAAGACTTAAGAACCGGGAGAGGCTGATTCCCATGCTGCAGAGGGAGTTTGCCAAAAAAACATGCAGCGAGTGGCAGGAACTGCTCCATGCAGCCGGTATCCCCTCAGGCCCAATCAACAACATGGAACAATTGTTTCGAGACCCCCATGTTGTCGAGCGGGAGATGAAGGTAGAGATTCCGCATCCCACCATCGGAACTGTTCAACTGGTAGGTAGTCCGTTGAAGCTGTCTCGCAGCAAGCCGGAGATGAGGCGCCATCCGCCACTGGCAGGTGAGCACACACGGGAGGTACTTAAGGAATACGGGTATGATGACACGGAGATTGACGATTTCATGGCTCGCAACATTATCTGATGCAGTTGGATTTCGTAAATTCTGTTAATCCATTTTTTCCAGGAGGAGTGGTTGCAAGATGATGAACTTTGCATTGTCCCAAGAGCAAGAAGCAGTTCGCAAGATGGTCCGTACCTTTGTAGACAAAGAAATCATGCCCTATATCCAGGAATGGGATGCACAGGGACACTTTGAGCGGGGGATTCTGAAACGGTTGGCCGAACTTGAGTTGATGGGGGTTTGCATTCCCGAGCGGTATGGGGGCAGTGGGATGGATTATAACACGCTGGCCATTGTGTGTGATGAACTGGAAAGGGGAGATACTGCTTTCCGGACGGCTGTTTCCGTGCATACCGGTTTGAACAGCATGACCCTTCTTCAATGGGGGAATGAATTCCAGAAAGAAAAATATCTTATCCCCCAAGCCCGCGGGGAAAAAATCGGAGCTTTCGGCCTGACCGAACCGGGTGCCGGATCCGATGTCGCAGCCATGGTGACCACTGCTGTCAAAGACGGGGATTCTTACATCCTGAACGGGTCCAAAACCTGGATATCTCTTTGTGACGTGGCGGATCATTTCCTGATCTTTGCATACACAGACAAGAGCAAGAAGCACAAAGGAATCAGCTGTTTTATTGTCGAGCGGACCTTCCCCGGTGTAACCACCAAGGCAATCAAAGGAAAACTGGGAATCCGTGCCGGCAATACGGGTGAAGTTTTCCTGGAAGATGTGAGGGTACCGGCTGAGAACCTTCTGGGGGAAGAAGGGGAAGGCTTCAAGATTGCCATGTCGGCCCTTGACAACGGACGTTTCACCGTTGCGGCAGGCGCTTGCGGGCTGATCAACGCATCTCTGGAAGCAAGCCTGAAATACTGCCATGAACGGGAAACCTTTGGCAAGAAAATCGGCCAGCACCAACTGGTGCAGCAAATGATCGCCAAGATGGTGGCAGGTCTCGAAACTTCCCGCCTGCTTGTTTACCGTGCCGGTTGGATGAAAAACCAGGGTCTGCGGAACACCCGGGAAACGTCCTTGGCCAAATGGTTTGCCTGTGACCAGGCTTTCAACGCGGCCAACGACGCGATTCAAATTCACGGTGCATACGGATATTCCAACGAATATCCGGTGGAACGCTACCTGCGCAATTCCAAAGCTCCTGTGATTTATGAGGGAACCCGGGAAATCCACACCATCATGCAAGCGGAATACGCGCTCGGGTACCGTCAGGACAAACCGCTGCGCCGGATGCTTCCCGCCTGGCCGTTTGAGGAATCGACACAAGTGGAGGACCTGAAAGAAATCTTGTAATTGACGAGCTTTCCGCCTTGGAAGTACCATGGAGACAAATGTTTATCGGGTCGAAAAGGCGGTGGGAGAAATGAGTTCGTGGAAATCGATCTTTATTGCTGGGCATGCAAAACTTCCTCAGGGTATGGCGGCAAAAAGTGTGTTTGAAACGCTTACCATCACTGCGGAGATTGACTGCAAGTATGGAGTGATACTGGAAGCATCCTGTACGTTGGCTACTGAACACGGGCGCAACTTCATTGGGTCACTTCTGCGGGGATACAGTCTGAGAGACGGTATTGAGGAACCGATCGCCCTGATTCAAAAACATTATCTGGGAAAAGCACAGAATGCTTTGGTGGCTGCTTTGCGGGATTTGCACATGCAGTACGAAAATCTGGGCAAGTCTTAGGATGGGGTACTTTCGAGTACCCCTTTTTCATTGCAGATGCCTTAGGATAACTGAATAAACGGATTCTCAAGTATCTATTCCTCAAGGTGAAAGGCCGGTTTTTCCCACAACGGTTCGACAGGTACTTATTCTTTAGGTGGACGCCCCACCTTAACCGGCTTTTTCGGCAGAGTCCGGCGGCTGCCTTCATCGGTCTTGATCCGCTGCACCATCATCTGAAAGGCCTCGATCTCGGTGCTGGCTTCTACTTTGTTCCATCCGTACATTTGCCGCAATTGCTGTTCCTCGGCCATAATCATAAAGCGGTCTTCCCCCACGCGGGACACTCTGATTTCCCAATGTTCCATCTGATCGGCCCGGTCTTCGGTTGAAAACAAGAAGCTTGTGATTTGATTCATGGAAGCACCTCCCTTGCTTTTATGTTGCCAAGATCGGCAATGGCTAATCCCGTTTCCCAATTTTCTGCTAAACTGGAGATATCTTTCCATCGAGGTGACAAACTTGGACATTACAAAGATCTTTCTGACACTGGCAATCGGGACGCTTGGCGGTCTGGCGGGATATAAACTGAAAATCCCGGCTGGGGCGATGATCGGTTCACTTGGCGCGGTGGCGCTTTTTAATATGTTTTACGGATCGCTTGGCAAAATGCCAGGCAGCGTAATGGTGGGGGTGCAGATTGTGCTGGGAACGGCGCTTGGGTTGTCCATCACCAGGGGAATGGTTATGGAACTAAAGACAGCCTGGCTGCCGGCGCTAATCATAGCAGGAACCTATTTGGCGGCAGGCATCGCAGTCGGCTTCGTAGTGGCGAAAGTCACCGGGTGGGAC
This sequence comes from Effusibacillus lacus, assembly GCF_002335525.1. NCBI lineage: Bacteria > Bacillati > Bacillota > Bacilli > Caryophanales > Alicyclobacillaceae > Effusibacillus > Effusibacillus lacus. The sequence continues at coordinate 3,944 of NZ_BDUF01000003.1, read as the reverse complement.
CTGTTGACTTCCATGTTCAGTGCGGTGCCGGGAGGATTGACAGACGTGGTGGCAGCTGCTCAGTCGGTAGAGGGCGTGAAACCGGTCAACATCATGGTGATCCATTCAGTTCGCCTGGTGTTGGTGCTGTTGTCGATTCCCGTATTGGTAAAAGTGTTCGGGAAATAAATTTTAAGGAATTGGAGTGCAGGTGGACAGCCCTTCCGCACTCCTTTTTTATTGGCATGATTATTGCAATAGATTGCGATAGGCAAGGAACCACTTTTTTGAATAGGGGAGATTTACTTGGAATTTCTCATCTCTGAAAAAATCGGAAAAGTCATTCATTTGTCCTTGAACAATCCGGACTCCCGCAATGCTCTCCATATTGACATGAGAAGCCAATTGTTTGCCGCACTGCAGGATGCACAGTCGGATCCGGAAATCAAAGCGATCCTTCTAACCGGGCAGGGGAGCAGTTTTTGCGCAGGCGGTGACGTGAAGGCCATGGGTGACAGTACGCCCAGACAGTCAATGGAACGGCTGCAGTCTTACAACCGCATCATCTCGCTAATGAAAGATATGGATAAGCCCATTGTAACGGCAGTTCACGGGTATGTGTTCGGCGCCGGTTGCAGTCTGGTCCTCGCAAGCGACATCGTGTTTGCGGCAAAGGATACAAAGTTCTCCTTTGGGTTTCTGAAAATCGGCCTGATGCCTGACGCGGGCTCCACTTATTATTTGCCGAGGCTGATTGGTGTCATGAGGGCCAAAGAATTGATCTTCAGCGGACGTTTCTTTGATGAGGAGGAAGCGTATCAAATGGGGATGGTCACAGAAATTTGCGAAAGTGTAGAGCTTTTTGGGCGTGCGTTGAAGTATGCGCAGTCTTTGGCGAATGGTCCGGCACTTGCCATCGGAATGGCCAAAAAAGCGTTGCAGCTTTCATTGGAAACGGGATTTGCCGGTGCTCTTGAATTTGAACGGATTGGCCAATCCCTTTTGCAGCAAAGCAGGGACCATAAGGAAGGAATCAGGGCGTTTCAGGAAAAACGAAAAGCAGAATTTGTCGGGGAATAAGGGGTTCAAGTATGCGATAAGTCATTTCATACATGAATGATGCAAGAATGACTTGCCGGGAGGAGTGTTTGCTGTGAGAACAAGAATTACGGATTTGCTGGGCATCCAATACCCGATCCTGTGTGGCGGAATGTTCAGAGTGGGCCGCGCCCCTTTGGCGGCAGCCGTTTCGGAAGCCGGGGGGCTTGGGATTATCACATCCGCCACATTTGAAACGGCAGAGGAATTGAGACAAGAGATTCGATTGGCCGCAGAACTGACCAAAAAGCCGATTGGAATCAACATTAATCTGTTCCCGAGTGTTCGCAAAATCCCTAACGAGGCTTACATCGAAGTGTTGCTGGAGGAAGGCATCCGGATTGTGGAAACTTCCGGACGGAACCCCGAAGCCTTCATGAAAATCCTGAAGGACAACGGCGTAATTGTGATTCATAAGGTGCCGGGGGTTCGGTATGCCCAAACAGCCGAACGAGTGGGATGCGATGCGGTTGCAGTCGTGGGATTCGAAACGGGAGGACATCCTGGAATGGAAGATGTCGGTCATATCGTGCTGGTTCCAAGAACTGTTAACGCGGTAAAGATCCCCGTATTGGCGGGTGGGGGAATTGCGGATGGAAGAGGCCTGGCAGCCGCATTGGCCCTGGGAGCGGAAGGAGTCGTATTGGGAACCAGATTCCTGGCCACAAAGGAATCGATGGTTCACCCGAATGTAAAGCAATGGATGGTGGAAGCTTCCGAGCTGGATACGGCCCTGATTCAGAAATCCATCGGGTCGGTGTCCCGGGTGGCCCGGAATGCGGTCGCCCTGGAAGTGATGGAGGCAGAAAAAAACAGCGCAACACTTGAGGAACTTCTGCCCCTGATCAAAGGGGAGCGGTCAGTGCGCGTCTATACGGAAGGAGATGTTGATGCCGGAGTTTGGTCATGCGGACAGTCAGTCGGACTGATCTACGATGTTCCGACTGTGAAAGAAGTGGTGGATCGGATGGTAAGGGAGGCCAAGCAAGCGATCGAGCGAATGAATGAAATCATCCGGTAAATATGTTGAGCCAATTTAGATTTTGAGAGAGGGGTTTCCGGCAATGAAAATACTGGTTCTGATGAAGCAGACGTTTGACACCGAAGAAAAAATCGTGCTTGATGGCGGCAAGGTAAAAGAGGACGGAGTGCAGTTCATTATCAACCCGTACGATGAGTACGCAATTGAAGAAGCCATCGTGCTGCGGGACAAGTTCGGCGGTGAAGTAACCGTTGTCACTCTGGGTCCTGCACGTGCCGAAGAAGCTCTGCGCAAAGCACTGGCCATGGGCGCGGACCACGGGGTGCATATTAACGATGAAGCGCTGTTTGGCGATGAGTACAAAGCGGCAAAAGTACTGGCGGAATATATCAAGACCCAGGAATATGACATCATCCTGGGCGGCAACATGTCCGTTGACGACGGTTCCGGACAGGTAGCGGTGCGTGTGGCCGAACTGCTCGGAATCCCGCACATCTCCACCATCACCAAACTTGAGATTGACGGAACCAAGGTCACCGCTCACCGGGATGCGGAGGGGGATCTGGAAATTGTGGAGGCAACCCTGCCGGTTCTGGTGACCGCTCAACAGGGGCTCAACGAGCCGCGGTATCCTTCCCTGCTGGGGATCCGGAAAGCCAACAAGATTCCGTTGCATGTGGTGGGAGCAGGAGACCTGAACGTTTCGGCGAGTGCGAAAAACGAAGTGGTCGAAACCTACCTGCCGAAGGAAAAGACCGGCGGCCGCATCCTGAAAGGGGATACCCCGACCCGGGTGAAGGAACTGGTTTCTCTCCTTCGCAACGAAGACAAGGTCATCTAACTGGGCTTGCCAAAGAGCCGGAAGGCCCCAGCCGGAGGCTTTTCTGAACCGGGGGCTCTTTAGAACAAAAGGATCTTCTAAACCAAAGGCTCTACTGAACAGAATAGCTCTTCTGAACGGAATAACGGATTTAGGAGCCTTTATTTCCAATTTGGGAAGGTCATATTTTTGGATAACGGATTCTGAAGTAGTTATTTAGATGTTCAGGATACTGCCTCCTGACAGGCAGCTTCAATAACGACATCACGATCCGCTATTTGAAAAATGGGCGCCCAAAAAAGTGAATTAAGAGCCTGAAAATCCGTTAAGCCCCAGTGGTGATGAACCAAACAACGGGCTGATCAACCAGAATGCAGGTAATCAATTGGCGTCAGTGTCAATAGCACCAAACAAATACTAATTTCGGCTCCCCATCAAAGTACGCGGAATCAGGGTCAGAGCTTAGCGTCACTTTCCCCCATTCCGGGGATAAGATGCAACCAAGCGGCAACCCGCTAAGTTGAACATTAGATGGGCGACGGATTTGAGGAGGAAATGGAATGGCACGCAAAGTCCTTGTGCTTGCAGATATACGGAATGACAAACTTCGCAACGTGACATTTGAATCTTTGAATGCTGCCCGGAAGATTGCGGAAGGCGGGGAGGTTTACGGCGCTCTGCTGGGCAAAGGAGTGGCCGGCCTGGCGGATTCTTTGGCTCATTATGGAGCGGACAAGGTGTTTGTCGTTGAGAATGAAGTGTTGGCCAACTATGTTCCGGACGCCTACGCAAAGGCATTGGAAGCTGTGGTCCGCGAGAGCGGAGCGGAAGTGGTACTGATGGCCCACTCGGCAATCGGTCGTGACCTGGCTCCGAAACTGGCTGCCCGTTTTGAAGCGGGTCAGGTGTCGGATATCATCGATGTGCAGGTGGAAGGCGGCAAAGTGGTGTTTGCCCGCCCGATCTACGCTGGGAAAGCGTTCACCAGGAATGTGATCGGAGAGGGCATGATCTTTGCCACCGTTCGCCCGAACAACCTGCCGGCCGCGGAACCGGATACATCCC
>NZ_BDUF01000002.1 GCF_002335525.1 Effusibacillus lacus | reverse complement strand
CGACCTCCCTTCGCCAGCCGTAAGAAGATTATACAAAACTTAGACTATTTTCATCATCTGATGGTGCCGCGTCAGCGGCATGGGAGTCTAAATACAAGAGACTACCTAACCATTAGGTAGTCCCTTTCTAAGCGGTTTCCAACTTTTTTACAACGAAACAACCTGTTTGAAGAAAATAAAGTATTAGACTGGAGCTGTTGATTTTACGGGATTTTTGTCATAAAAAATCGGCAGCCACGGGAAAATAAGTTTTAGACTGGAATATCCTAAAGGAAGTAGACCTCCTGAAAAATGAAAAATAAAGTTTTAGACTAAGCATAAGGTAATATTAAAGAAGGAAATTACTTGTGCCTGATGTTATCTGCTAATTCCCATACTCCCTTAGGAGAATAATCCGCTTCTTTCATAACACCAGAAATTCTTAATTGTGTTGCAGCCCATCTAATGTCATATTGCCATGTAAAAAACAAATCTCCAGAATTTCTTAATTCATTCTCATAATTATCCCAAACGTATTTGCAGACTTCTACTATGGATGCACTGCCTCCATTTATTCGTAAGCATTCCTCAACTAGACGCGGTAAATCTTCTTTATGTAACATTACGTCTCCTCCATTTTAAAACTTTATCTTGTTACGCCATAAGTACAACCACGCTTTCTCTCAACCACTTAATTTCATCAGACTGTTGACTACTGCATTTAATTCTTCTCGCTATTCTAATGTCCAACACCGTATAACCTAGATTTTGTGCTATTTCTGCAATTATCTTATCGGTCTCTATGACCACCCCGAAATACGATGAGTTCGCCACATTAATATATATTTTCCCACCCGTTCTCATCTTTGGCTTTAATTTGAACAACAGTTCTTCCAAGTCACTAAAGTAACCAGAAATCATATTCGGAATATTCTTATTCCAAAATTCAGATTCAAAGCTCATTATGCGGTGAAAAGCCGACCTAAGTAATTCACTATTGGGTAATGGGGACTCTCCCCATCTAACTTGGACATGTGACCTCATTGTTTTTCTTCTTAAATTTGCAACATCCGAATAAGAAGTCACATGTCCTAACAACCATAGTTCGACCATATGAGAATCGGTATAGTCACGTGAATTAAGATAAGGTGGTGATGTTATTATCACGTCTATGGAATTATCAGCCACTAGATGTGTTAATTGCCTACAGTCTCCGGAATAAAAATCTTTCAAGTTACTGAGGGGATTTTTCTTTGCTTCTTCTTCGATACTTTTTACATCAGGCAGTACTTCTTCCCTACACTTTGTTAAAAAATCTCTATAAATGGTTTTTCTCTTATGCACCTTTCTCTCCCAATTTTCTCGATATCTTAACGCTTTACCATCTCTAGATGCATTGCAATAATTTAACAAAATCGACCCTAAAGTTACATATAGTAAGTCCTTATATTTCGGACCAGAAACAACATCTATAGCTTTTCGTATTGATAAGAGGGAATCTAATGCAGTTTTGTGAAACAGCCATTTATCTAATCCTTCTTTTTTTGATATAGTTTTTAACCCGATTTCAAATCCATGGTTTATCGGTTTAGATAAATACTCCTCTATATCATCTATTACTCTTTGTAACTCTAAAAATTTATAATCATTTCGCAGTTTAGATCGACAAACCTGACTCATAAATGGACTAACTTCAAACGAAATACATCTTACTCCGTTTAATTGTGCTGTCAGCGGAGTTGTACCTCCGCCTGCAAAAGGATCCAAACAAAGACTGGGCATATTCTCTTGCTCTTTTAATACTAACTCAACGAAATTATTAGAAAATCCCTCTAGAATTGGATACCAACGATTTATTTTTCTCTTTTTATTTTTTGATGCACTAACCTTATCGTTATAGAACTCCATCCAGTCAGACAAACTTAAACTATCCATAAATTCCGCCTTCCTCAATCTCTTTAGACATCTTAGGTAAATTTTATCAAAGGAGCATCGTTTCCGGAATACCTAAAAACATCTAATTTCTTAGGAACATTAACCTAAAAGTAATTACGCCAATTACAACAAAAACTTCAGTCAAACTAAGACTGAAGTTCTAAGAACAAATCGGTTCAACAAACATTCTAAACGGTCTATGAAAATCGTCTCTATGTTCATGATACGGCGGGTCAAAATTAATCTCTCTAGATTCATAAAAAAGTCCTTTTGATGTATCAATAGATTTAGTTGATTCGTTTAGCCCCCGTCTTCTTCCATCTATGATGACTAAATAACCTCTTGTTACATGTAGAGGCGCTTGAATCTTATTACTATCTAGATATTCTGCTAATTGTTTGGCACCTTCTCGAGCTCTATAATCTGTGTAGTCATTCTTAATTTTTCCGTCTTCACCCAAGGATTTACCTAACCACTTTATTTCAATCAAGGCAAGCCTATTTGTAAACATCCATGTAACCTTAATATCAACGGGATGAGTTTCATCTACAATTTGCTCAGGCCTAACTTCTACATCCCCTCTAAGACTAGCTTTTAAAAAGTTTGTCAACGATTTTCGTATTATAGTTTCTGGAGAATTTTTAAAAAATAATCTCTTTTCATCAAACCATATGCCAGATAGAATTTCACATGAAGATTGTCTAACCATTCTTGATTTGTAATGTTCTAATGCATCATTTAAATCATTAAAGGTTGGAATACAAAACATACTTCCGTACGAATTAATTAGTTTTGGCAATACTTGATTATCGCCATTTGCCCAAAATGATTCCGTCCCGTGTTCAAATAAATATACTATTCGATTTTTGGAATACTCGGTTAGGTTGTCAGGAGTTTCTCTCCACAATAGATATTGACCATTAGGTAAAATTTGAAGAGTAAAGCTTGTCAAATTGTACTGTGCAATCATACTCAAGTCGTAAATCGTAATTGATTCTTTAAGGTCAAAGGGTACATCCTCCACGGTTACATTGGAAAAAATAACAATAGGTCCATAAGTAACTTCAGTGGAGATGTATTTAAATACGTCATGAATATTTGTTAATAAATCTCTTAAATAACTCATCCCCTCAGATCCGTAGTGTTTTATAATCATGGTGGTATAATGACTCTCGACTAATTTTTTTAGATTAGAGACGTTAATTTTCACATTAATCTTCCTCCTGTCCCTCTTGTTTTTCCTGAGACATCTGGGCTAGAAATGTTAGCCACAAAACAGAAGGAACTAAAAGATCCTGGATGTCTACTCCAATGGCTGAACTTAAAGCTGCGAAGTGCTCATATATTACTTCTAGTCCCGGTCCATCTAATAGATGCCTTGTGCTAGAAAGCTTCATAACTCTACTAAGCTCGGGTTCGTTAAATAGTGCTTCTCTAATTAGTCCGACTGGTAATGAAAGCAAACTAGAACAAGCGGCTTCATGATACATTACACGTTTATTATTCGTTTCAATTCTATTTAACAAGATAAACTGTTGCTCACCTTTTTCTGTAAGTTGATAGTAATCCCCCTTCTGGATCAAACACCCCATTTTCAACAAATACCAAAAGGAATCTTCTATCTCACGACTAAATGGTGAACCATCTTTGGTACCCGCAAACTGGTACCCCCATTCAGAAACTGGATGGTTTTTATAAAGCGACAGTAAACATGATAAATATGAAAATAGCTGTACTTCAGCCACTGACAAATTTCCTAATAGTTTATCTAATCTCTTTCCAATAGATAAACAGTCAAAAAAAGCATAAGGATTAATCATTTTTTGTACCTTCTTTTATTGTTAGGGCATCTTCAATTGCCTTATAAGCTTGCTCAAATAATTTCTCCTCGGAAATTTGCACATCCGAAAGATCGGTCCAAGAAGTCATACGGCAAATTTTCATTCTATCACTTCCACACTGTTCTCCCAAGGAAATTAACAATCTTGAACTGTTAATGTTGGCTGTCATAATAATCCTATAATTGTTCTCAATAAATCGGGCGAACATATTCCCAGCCCTACTTTCATACGCGATATCCAAGGAGCCTTCCGGAGTATCTATAAACAAACAAGCCTCTCCACTGTCACATGTTATATACTGTGTTAAGGCCATTCTCAGAGCTATATCAATAAAAAATCTTTGACTTTCAGAAAGGGTATGTTGTTGTCTCCGTGAAACATTTTTTACTTTCAAATTTAGTGTGATACCCGGCCTACTCTTAGTTTCCATAACAATGTCCAAATCAAGCCCAATAAAGCTATAAGCCAACGTTTTAAATAACGGAACGAATTTTTCTTCAGCATCCACATATTGTTTTTCCAACTGGCGCTGAAGCTTTAATAGCTCCGCTTTGTTTTTTTCTCTACGTTTATATTGTTCGTCCCTATTTTTCAAAAGCTCTTTCAACTGTATACGGTATGGTTCTAAAATTTCATCTAAATTGTTTTCTCTAGAATGCTTTATCTTAGTGAGTGTCTCTTTATTTTCATTCTCAAATTCTTGGAGCTCTTTTTCAACTTTATACAACTCTTGCCTAGCCTCTTGGAGTTCTTTATTTATCCGATCTTGAGTTTTAATAATTTCATCCGCCTTATTTTTTAGAACAATAATATCTTGGTCGATTTTTCTTAGTTCATCTATTTTATTAGTTTCGATTACATTGTTTTGAATCAGACTCCCACATAAGGGGCATTCATTATTAATTTTTTGCTTAATGCGTTCTACAACTGATTCACCAGCATTACCGCAAAGTCCACACTTACAATCATTGATAGAGGAAACCACTAATGGATGATCCGACAGTTTAGTATTTTGATTTATATACTTTAAAAATTCTTCAGAGTATTTGTTTCTCAATACAGCTTGTTTTGCACTCACTTCAGTAAGTGCTAAGTTTGTATCTTTAAGTTGGTGTTCCAACGAATTAACCAATTCTTCTATATTGTCTTTACTTAATGTTAATTTTTTATGGTATTCAACTAATTCAGAGTAATCCTTATTTGTTGAGCGTGTTAATGCAGATTCAATTTCTTTAATTTTTTTCTGAATCTCTGTTGCCTGCCATCCATAGTTTCGCCATAATGAATCAGCTTTCTCAGTTTCCCGTCTTAATGCATCAGCCTTTTTAGCTTGTTCATGATTTACACCAAACGCCAAATATAATGCTTGCTCCAATACTTTTTGATCCCAGAATAACAAACGGCGACTTTCATCAAAAGTAAACACAAAGTGCTGAAGAAAAACATACTGAGTAAACGTATTTAAGCCTATGCATTCAGTCATGATTTTCTTGAATTCGTCATTCCGCTCAGCAGGGGAAAGATCTGCAGTATTGTTTAGAATAGTTTTTCCATCAATATCATAAACAGTAAATTCTCTAAGTTGTTCGATGTCAAATATGCCCCTAGTAAAAGCGATTATTTTATCACCTACAACCATCTCAATTGATACTTCCGCGACATCTCGGTCATTTTCGTTAATACGCCCAGAAAAATATTCTGAAGAAAATTTCAAATTGTCGAAATAATACTCTTCCACTGATTGAAATTTATGTTTCGGATCCGGGACAATTCCAGTAAGAGCAAAGTTCAAAGTAGCGATGAAAGTTGATTTTCCTAACCCATTTGCCCCAACTAAACAAAAAACGCCATTGGATAACTCAACTGAAATAACTTTTTGGCGTGAATATAATGAAAAATTTTTCAATTGTACTCTTCGTATAATAGGCAGTTTTACCTTATTTGGAACTGACATAGCACCACATTCCTTTATGTATACTTATTAATGAGGAATGTTAAATAAATCATTCCTTTTTTATATTTTACCCAAATAGCGTTTCAGATATGAACATATTATTCTTTTATTTTACCTTAAATACTGTAACAAATCACCATCGTTAATCATTCATCTCAAATCCCGTTCTTTATTTCCAGAATGATCAGAAGATATGATTACTACTGGCTACAATAAATGTTGTGAATAAAATATGTATTAAACAATTCTCCCAACCAATCTAACAGCCCAACTTTCAACCGTATCGTTTTTGTAGTGTCTGATCCTTTCAATTTCCAAATCTCTACACTTGTCTAGTATGTCTTGATCCCAATGTCCGCCCTTTTCAACAACACTTTCCAGCAAGATCGAGATGTAACGTTCAATTATTTGAACCCCCAATCCCGGCTTTGGAATTAACATCAGCGTGGAAATTGACCATCCATCCGGCCTGGCGATTTCCAACAGATATCGAACATGATTTGAAATGTTGAGTTGAACAATTGCACATGTTCTTCGAGTTCCATCCGGACACACAGAAAACCTTTTTCCGGACGGTAAATAAGCAACGCTCGCATTGATCTTTATTTCTGGATACATCTTCTGAATGTATTGTATGACCCGGAAAAAGCCTTCAAGTCCAATCCCTCTTTGTATTGGAACCGTTGTTATTGTTCCGAATTCGATTGGCGTAGTGTCTCCACCATATACCGAATCTTGAGTACTCACTTTTTGTGCTGTTCCAATGTACTTGCCTCCTTTGCCTGACACCACTACATATCCGTTCCCCGTATTAATTGGTTGCTGTTCGCTAAATCTAACACTTACCTCCGGCTTCCTGTCATACGTTAACAACGTCGGTGAAATCTCAACCGTACTTTGGTTTACGTCTTCCTTTGCCGATCGGCTATTCTCCTCCAAAACGTAATCCTCATTCATTCGCTTTTGGGTCAACTTTAATCTTTTTTCACCTTGAATGCGTACCTTTTGCTTCAAAGAAGAATGAGAATACATAATCCGTCTATACGGAATATTTAATCCCGCTATCCCAAGAATTTCTAAGATCAATACATGATTCTGCGCTTTAAGGCCCCTGTATGTTATCTTCGAAAAACTCGAAACCGGTAAACGCGCTTGGATCGGAATGCCGTTTCGAAATTGTATCACCGGATTGATTGGAGATTTTGCTAATGCTTCTTGATATATATGATTGTAAATTTCATTCCAAACGGTTCGCACATTCTCATTCCCAAGAATCCAAGCAAGATGTGTGATTAGATTCTCGTTTACCATGTTATTCGGAATACGCCTGCTCAAATCGATTTCTGCCTTGTTATCCTCTTCCCGGAAATCATTAATCAACATCTCCAAACCGTTTGGCTCAAGCAGTGAATACGCCAAAGTACGTGTCTTTGCGAAAAAACTCCTAATGATCTCAATACAGGGAATATAGTAGGTGATTTTTCCGATTCGAAATTTCCTGAGCTTTTGCGTCCCTAAGTCACGAATTTTATGGAAATAAATTAATTGGCTTGGCAAATCAAACCCTTGACACACATCCCCCTCTTCACTGTTTGTTAACGTTAATGAATCCACCATCCCTCTCTTTAGAGAAAAAGGACCGATTGAGCCGTCGACATATTGTTGGCCAAGTCGAAGAAGGGGAAGAGTCCCCCATGGGTAATTCACAATTTGAATATCGTTTTTTATTTTAAAAGCAACCGGTATCTTCCAGTTGCCCTGGTGGTCTTGAAAAAGTGAGCCAAACCAGAACAATTCAATTGGTTCTCCAGAGCGAAACGGCCACGGCCTTAATTTAATTGTCGCCAAGTTATTTCCCCCTCGCTCCAAGGTTTTGGCGCATAAAAAGCAAATTGCTTCAACTGTTTTTCGATTTCATCTTGAACCTGTTCTCCATACCCTGGTTTTAAACCGGCCAATTTCTCGATTCTCCATCGCTTTAATTCTTCATTTCCGGCTACCAATTCTTGAACAATCCATTTCACTCTTCGTGTTTGAAAATGTTCAACCGATTCTACGTACTGCCCCAAAACGGACATTGTGATGGGGAGCTTTCCCTTATTCCTTTGCATGAAATTTAGTTTTCCAATACGTTTTGCTACCCTGGAAAACGTGACACGTGTTGGTTTATTATCCAGATCGGCAAGGATTTTTTTACATTCCGTTTCCACGATTATACTTAGTTCAAGATCTCGAAGCTCCCAATTGACACGGTTTGCTTGACCCGTCTCCTTATTGACGGGACTCTTTTTTCTTTCTTCCGGTTTGATCTTTTTAGCGTTGTTCGTTTGTTTGGTTACAGCCTCGTTTTGGTTTACTATTTCGAACGACGAAGTTGGTTTTGAATATTTTATGACTGTGTTTGTATCTACTCCAAGTTCCTTTGCAATCTTGCGGAGTGACAAGTTATCCTGTTTCAAAAGTTCATCCAATTTTGAAAACCATATTTCTCCAAAACGTTTTACGCGTCCGATCCTGTATCGATCTTCTTCCACTTGATCCGGACCGCGTCGGGAATAAACAAAGCCGCAACCGCAATAAAAGGTTCCTACTGGCCGCCTGGTGTCCGAACAGGTGGTAATCTTGCAGGTTGTCACAACCGAATTCATGTAATGTGCTGCAGCCTTATTTAAACATGGCCACGGATTTTTTCCGAACGGCAGATACTCTTGTCCATAATTTTTCAAGAACTCTTCAAAAGACCCGTACAGAAGACGGATAAGCAACAATTGACGTACCGGATGCACCACTCGACGTTCTTTTCTGGTCGCAAAGGTAAGCCAGCTTGTTTCTCCCTCAATGTTTGAATCTAACAAGTTCAAAAGCTCTTCCCCATAAAAAAGTCGGAATTGTTCATGGAGCTTATCTTGCTTAATCCTTCCGTTCACTGTTGCGTATCCCAATTGCCGTAAACGGGGAAGAATGGTTTGTTTTGTTTTATATAAATATGGAATTGACGTGTGGGTTAAAAGTAAGTGGATATCTTTCACCAACTCATTCAGATAGTGCATTGTTTTTGTAGATAAATCCGTTATCGCAAGACTCTTCTTTACTTGTGATTGATCCAGCTTTAAGGGAACCGGGATGTATTCGTGACGATTCATGGAAACTGATTTGTAAACCCACAAGATCTCTTGATGTTTGGGGCAGAAATAAACCCCGGGGGCTTGATGGGTTCGATGCCAATATGCTTCTCCAAACATTTGAATATCCTCGGAATAACACTTCCGGCAGAGATACAATTGATTTTTGGTGACGACTCCTCCCGCCATAATCCCAGTGGACGTATGTATCCCGTTCCCTCTGGAGCTTTTTATTAATTCAACCACATGGTTGGCTCTTTGTTCGGGCAAAAAGGGAGCGTAAAATGGGAACAACGTATTTTCCCGGATGAATTTTTCCGGGTTGTAGCCATGGTTCGCCGGTAACCTGTCACATAGCATCTGAAGATGACTCGGCAAATCGATTGTCGCAACGACAGACGTTGTACCAAACAAGTCCATTAGTGTTGCCTTACAACTGATATTTCCGCTCCGCAAGTGATATCTGCCGAAAACACTATAGAGGATCTCATCCGGGTACGGGTCGGGAAAGAATGTCAACATCGTTTTTTCGTATCTCCTAAGAAATAAATTCCATCGGATCTTTGATATAGTTGGCTGCTTTGAGAGAAGCATACGCCGTTAACTTTTTGGTTCGTCCTTGTTGAACGATGGACCTCACATCATCAGCTTCAACTGGAGTTATTTTCGTACGTTTCTTTTCGCTCTTTTTACCAACATCCGTTGGTTCATTCTTTTGCTGCAAATGTATTGCGAATTTAAGCGCTTCCTGATGGACATCGACCTCATCGAGTGAATCAAAATGTTCCTCAACAAACCTGTTTGCCGCTTCCTTGGCAACGGGCTCATGGATCCCTGCACCTGTTAGCCAATTCACAATTTCATTCGCGGTTTGATTCCGAACGTCAAATCCCAGTTCTTGTTTCAGAATCTCAATACGTTCCTGACGTTTATGGCGTGCCGATAATTCATTTAAGAAGTCATCAATTTTTAGACTAGAATATACGTCTCCAAACTGTTCAATTTTTCGAGTGTCCCCTGACCGTAAGGCGTTTAACGCCGGCTGCAGAAGTTGCAGTTGATCCCGCGCCACCGATCGCAGCAAGGCAGGACTGATTGTCTCAATTCCTCGGTCAATCGCTCGCCACTGGGCCAACATAAACAGTTTGATTGCTATATCGGTGATACCCTGTGACTCTTCATACATTGTTTGAATGAACTCTTCCGACAGCGAAACTCTGTTGGTCGTCCATTGGTATTTCCAAAGACCCTGAAGCAGGAATTCCCATTCCTCGTCCTTTTTTAATCGATCCCAGATCAAATCCCCTTGACCGGTTCCACGACGGGCATTCCGGAATTCTCCGTTAAGTATGGGTAACGCCTTAAATGTACCTACTACAATCACCGGAAGTCCAATTGTATTCACCAATTGGACAAAGAAATTCAGCATTTTTGAGGCCGATCCAACTTTGGCTTCAATCAGGTTTTGGATTTCGTCAATGACTAACACTCCGATGCAATGGACAGCAGCAACTTGCGCCATAATAGGCAGCAGTTCATCAACTGTTTTTCTCCCGCTGGCATACCTTTTGTAGTATTGGCTGCCGACCAAACTGTCCACCGCAAGAAAAAAGTTGAGACACAGTCCCCGAATGGATCCGTCATGCGGACAGTCCATTTTTACCCATACGATTTGGTACAAGCTTAAATTTTTTCCCCGGTACTGGCTGTGCACCACCACTTGAGGATACATGGACAGGACTCTTAAAACGGCGGAGGATTTGCCGATCCCGGATATCCCGACAAACGCAAATCCCGATGAAGTGGGATTGTTAACGGGGTATCCTTCGATCGAACCGCTGGTTATCAGTTGATAGGCATCCTTCCTGGCTCGAAAAGCGTAATTTGGAGTCAGCGGATTCCGCCCCACATACCCATCCCTCAGCAATCGTGAAATGCGTTGTTCCAAATCCAAATGGTGGGACAGCGGTTGGAAATAGTCCCTCGTAATCCTTTGTACGCAATGCAGGCGCAAATGAGGGGGCAACGAACATTCCTCAGTCTTGTACACAGGTCGAGATGCCATTTGATTAGCAACCGTTGCTTCATCCCAAATCGGGGGCAGCGCTTCAATTAACGGGTTGTTTCTGTAGTCATCCAACAGCGGATCAAGGTATTTTGCCTCAACCGTCAAACCTTCAGCGATATGAAACTTTGGAAAAGTGTTTTCACTCACGTACTTTCACCATCATCTTCTTTTAGGTAAGCTTTTATCTGTGAAATCTTTTTTGCCGGTGGAATATAACTGGTCTCTAAGTGTGAAGAATCGTTAGCCGATAAAGGAACAATTTGAGCTTTTCGTTCATTGGCAACAGGGGGTTTTCCCAGAACAAACGCTTCTTGCGTGCGATTCATTTCCTTTTCCATTTTTCTCCGTTGTCGGTTTTTCTCGATACGATTTCGATCGCTTAATGCACTTTTTTGAATCGCCGCACCGGTTTTTCGCACAGCTTCTTCAACGACAGCCTTCGTATATGCATCGAGTTCAATTTTCGCCCTCATCACGCTATCAAGTTTTTCCCTCGTGGAGTGTTTTTCAATCTCAAGCAAATCCTCAACCTCTTCAAAACGCTTGTTCAAATACCGTTCTTCCCGTTCCAGCAATACGCAAGTTTCAAACTTTTTCCCGTCTTCCAACCACAAATAAATCTCGTTGGTTGTTCTCGGATCATAACAAACTTTTACTTTCCAACTTCCTCTCACCCGTGCCCTTGTATACCATTGTTCTTTTGTCGCCAGATCACAGCCGTAATACATTCCTTTGAAAAGTATTCCCGACGGAGTTACTGTTGCCGTACCTTGATATAACAGATTTAATTTCACGATGTCTTCGGGCTGCTTTTTCAACCGTCCCGTCCGATTTTTAATTCCCCAATTCCACAATTCTCTCGGGATCGGATCGATTTCATCCGCTACCAGAAATTCGTTTCGGTCATACCATTCCATATAGTGATGGTTATTATGATAGAGGACACTTCGGATCATAATTTTCGTAAATTCTCGTAAAGTCAATGTTGCGTCCAGCCGATAGTCCCTTCCCGCTCTTTCATTCTAGACTGGACGGCACCTGGCACCCATTTGACCGACCTTAGGTTTAATAATCGGAACTGTTGTTCCACAATCCCTTTCCAGTCAGCCCGATAGGGAGGTTCCGTTTCCACATCGACACCTAAAGCGCTGATCAGATTTGACGGCTTGTTCCCTTCCAATTCACCGCGATCCGCAGTCAATTTTTGCGGCAAGTGACTGCAAATCCATTCATCAGGTTCAATGTGAATTCCGTATTCCGTACAGAATTTCACCTTATCGGCAGTGGTATTCGCCAAGGCCATCATAGCGCCCAGCCAACTTGGACCCTCAAGCCCAACGTATAAGCCGGTGATCATTCGACTGAAAACGTCTATGACAACGTAAACGACAGGTCTTCCAATAATCCATTCCCGCTTATATTCACTGACCAGGAAAACATCTGCAATCGTAGCATCAATTTGAAACCTCGATCCCGGCCCAAACGATTCATACGTTGAGCTGCCCAAACTGGGGCGAAATTTTAATTCATAATTTTTCTTCCCGTACCTTTTCGAGAGAGTTTCCTTTAAATCCAATTCTTTGGTGAACCAATACTTAAACTGGCCAAAGGTAGGAAGTTTTTCCTTTGGAGGCAGTATGGGGATAACCGCATCCCCATCTTGTTGATATCCAATGTAAAAGAACTTCTCTAATGTTTTTTGATACGCTCTTTTTAAAGGTGCCTTCTCTTTTGTGTTGTAAAAAAGCCGGATTCCCGTCCGAAACAAACGTTTTACCTCATCATCGATATTAATTCCGACATCTTCTTCGGCAAACTTTCGGGGTCGTCCCCGCTTGTTCATACCGGCTTCTCGTTCTTTTCCCTTTCCTCCGCAATTGTCGTAATAAGGAAGGAGAGTATTTACGATTTTCCCCCCTTGCCAGTATCTACGAAGATATCGATACACCGTGCTTTTGTGTATCCCATGATTTTTTACAACTTCGGAAACCAATAGACCACGCATTTTGGGATCATAAATATCGGGTTCTTCGGTTACTAATGGACCAATGATATGCCATGCTTTATCCCTGATCTGCTTGTGTTTTTCCGGAATCGATTCATCCGGCAACAAGAGTATATTTGAATCCGTCCATTCAATCACCTTGTGTTTCCGATCAATCAAGTTGCTTGTATATTCGTCAAAGGTTCGTACCAACGGCATCGCTTTGTCGTCATTCATCGCAATCGTAACAACA
Organism: Effusibacillus lacus; assembly: GCF_002335525.1. NCBI lineage: Bacteria > Bacillati > Bacillota > Bacilli > Caryophanales > Alicyclobacillaceae > Effusibacillus > Effusibacillus lacus. Next base: position 18,232 of record NZ_BDUF01000002.1, on the reverse strand, counting down.
ATGTCTCTGCGAGGATCAACCCAAAGAATGCGTTCAATATATCCTTCTTCATCCGTTTCACTATGTTTCCACTCAACAACGGTATTTTCGGTAATCCAATCGAGCATTGCTTAACCTCCTAAAGCAAAGTCCATCCCTGTTGAATTGACAATCGTAATATTTGATAACGGTTTGCCGGGATTAATTCGAACGCTCATATCCACACGCCATCTTTTGATCGCAAGGAAATGTTTTATCATTGCCAGTGCGGTTCCCGCCTCCAACCCCAATTTTTCATCGCAGAACGATGTTGCTTTCGCTAACGTCGTACCATTTTCCAGCTGTTCATGCACGATTCGTTCTATACTCGAAACGGTAAATACGCCTAGATGTGAAACATCGTCGTTTTGATATTCCTTGTGGAACCACTCAATATTTCTCACAATGTTTTCCGGAATGTCCAAATCCGTCACGATTCCCCATTCGATATTCCTTTTTTGCCAATATCGGCGCTCAATTTCGAATTTTTCAAGCGTTCGGTCCTTCTCCAACTCTTCATGCGGCTTTATCGTACGAGCCACATTCCTGTTTCGGAATGTAATAAGGAAGTCAGTCGTTAGTACAACCGGTTCATTTGTTTTTGGATCCATTGGATGTCTAATGCCGAGTTCATCTGCAATGGATAATGTTTCTTCAAGCGGAAGTAAGGGAAATTGCTCACGGATATCCGATACATCTTCAGCCCACTCGAGAATGTAGAAATAATCACGCTCCAAGTCAGACATAAGGTGGTGGATTCTGCCGCAAGTCCATCCGAAAATCCGGGATGCGCGACCAGTTGAAGGCACATCTTGAATATACAGCCAAGGTTTATAGTCTCTACCTACACCCTCGCCACGCCCTTCTTTAATCCTTCTTTCAATTTGTTGCCATGTTGACTCCCGTTTTCTCTTTGCCATAAGACACCTGTACCTTTAGTTGTTTGAAGTTTTGCCTCGTAAAACAAAAGAGGCTACCCATAACAGGCAGCCTCGATCTTTGGACCCTTTGGTTAAAGTCATTACGCCAATCCAGAAAATCTTGGCACCTAACTTTATTATAACCAAATTCATCCAAAGTCTAATACTTTATTTTTCAGTCTAACACTTTATTTTCTAGTCTATCCTGAAAATAAGCCCCTGCTCTAACCATCTTTTTGGCAATGTGAAACTAAGCCTAGCGGTATCCCTTCTTTAACGGACCTAGGCCCATCTATGGATCTCTATATTAAGACTGATTTATTAAGCGATCTCTTCAATCTTGACTTTGTAACCGAGAGACTCTAATCGTTTAATGGATTGTTTGATGACAGCGTCTTTCTTACGCTGTTCGTAATAGTCTGCACCCAATTCGATATAGCTCTGTTTTCTCACCAGGATGTAATACGTAATCGTCAGAATGGTGTGGCCGACAGCAACAGCGGCACGATTGGCTCCTCTTCGAGCCGCAAGGCGATTGTACTGGGCAGAGAGATACGTGTTCTTGGTTCGAGCAGCGGCACGTGCGGCTTCCACCAGTGCACTTCGTAGCTTTTTGTTTCCCTTCCGTGTACGACCGGACCTTCGCTTTCCGGCACTCTCGTTGTTACCTGGAGCCATTCCCGCCCAAGAACAAAGATGGGCAGCGGTGGGGAACCGGTTCATATCCGTTCCGATTTCAGCGAGGATTTGTTCAGCTGTTCGCCTGCCAACACCGGGAATCGTATCCAAAAGCTCCAGGTCTTCCTCAAAAGGGAGCATCCGCGCCTTGATTTCTTCGTCCAATTTGGCGATTTGCTGATCCAGGAAGTCAATGTGCTGCAACTGCGTTGAGAGCATGAGTTTTTGGTGGGGACCGATCAATCCCTGCAAGGCACGTTCCAGTTCGCCCTTTTTATTCTTCAATCGCCTTTGCGCCAATTCCGACAAGACGGCAGGGTCGTCGACACCTTGAATCATGGCTTCCATCATGGCACGGCCCGACTTGCCCAAAACATTTGTAGCGACTGAAGAAAGCTTAATATTCGCTCCTTCCAGTACTTTCTGGATGCGGTTGACCTCTCGCGCCCGCTCGTCAATGAGGCTGCGGCGGTAACGGATGAGTTCACGCAACTCCCTCTGTTTGCGGTCAGGAATGTAGCTGCCTTGCAATAAGCCGTGCCGTAATAAATTGGCAATCCATTCTGCATCTTTCACATCGGTTTTCCGACCGGGTACGGCTTTGATATGCTGGGCGTTCACAACCAGTGTCTGAATCTCTTCCAATTCGAGGAGATTATAAATGGGTTTCCAGTACACTCCGGTGCTTTCCATTGCAACATGGGTGCAGCCTTTGCTTTTAATCCAATCCACGAGTGAGAGGAGGTCCTCGGTCATTGTACCAAATGTTTGAATCTCTTTTCCGTCAGGCGTCATGATGCATGCGGTGATGCTCTTTTTATGAACATCCAGCCCGCAGCAGCGTTCATAAACAACATCCATCGCGATACATCCCTTCTACGGCTGAAGTATATTGAGGCTGGTGCAACAACCATAACGGGTTAATCTACCCTGCGTGCTTCCAACATGGAGCAACAATCCGTGGTGCACCTGGTCGTTGTGGCCTGTCTAAAACACGGGCTCGAGGCACCATAGACTTACGACCTACCTTCGCCAGCCGTAGGAGTAGTATTCTATACAGGATGATTTTCATCCTTCCGCTGGTGCCGCATTAGCGGCATGGGGGTCTAAAAGTTTATTTTTCAGTCTAATACTTTATTTTCCCGGAACACAACCCCCCGAAGGGAGGCTCCTTTTTTACTCCACCGTCACACTCTTAGCCAAATTCCGGGGCTTATCCACGTCGTTGCCTCGAGCCACCGACGCATAGTAAGCCAGCAGCTGCAGCGGAATGACCGCCAGAACCGGTGCCAGGAACGGCAAGGTGCGCGGGATGGTTATGACTTCATCCGCAGTCTTCCGGATGTTGGTGTCCCCCTGCCAGGTCAGCGCCAGTACATAGGCGTCGCGGGCTTTGACTTCCACGATGTTGGAGACGGTCTTCTCATACAGGTCGTCTTGAGTGACCAGTGCGATTACCGGAACTCCTTCGGTAATCAAAGCCAGGGTTCCGTGCTTCAATTCGCCGGCTGCATACGCTTCGGCGTGAATGTAAGAGATCTCCTTCAGCTTCAAGGAGCCTTCCAGGGAAACCGCATAGTCAAGGCCACGGCCGATGAAGAACGCGTCTTCCTTGTCCGCATAACGGCGGGCAAATCCCTCAATGGCCGGCGCCGTTTGCAGAACTTTCTCCGCCAACTCCGGCAGCCCCTTCAGGGCGGTCAGGATCTCCGGAACTTGCGGTGCGCCTACAGATCCGCGCAGTTGCGCCATGTAGCAAGCAAACAGATACAGGGCGATTACCTGTGTGGTGTAAGCCTTGGTTGATGCAACCGCAATCTCGGGACCTGCCATGGTAATAATCGTATTGTCAGCTTCCCGGTTGACCGAGGATCCCAGCACGTTGGTGATGGCCAGGACGCGGAGTCCGCGCTGCTTGGATTCCCGCAGTGCGGTAAGTGTGTCAAGCGTTTCCCCGGATTGGGAGATTACAACCACCAGGGTGTTTTCCGTTACGATCGGGTCACGATACCGGTATTCGGAGGCGATCTCCACATCCACCGGGATGCGGGTCAATTTCTCAATGACGGTCTTGCCCACAAGACCTGCATGCCACGAGGTGCCGCAAGCCACAATGTGAATTCTGTCAATGGATCCGGCTTGTTCGGGAGTCCAGTCCAGCTCTTTCAGGATCACCCGTTGTCCATCCTCCGAGATACGGCCGGTGAGGGTATCGCGGATCGCTTTTGGCTGTTCATAGATTTCTTTCAACATGAAGTGTTCATAGCCGCCTTTTTCTGCTGCGGCAGCGTCCCAAGTTACGTTGAATACTTCTTTAACGGTCGGATTGCCTTCAAACGTGAAGCACTCCACGCCATCAGCGGTAATGACCGCAAGTTCCCCATCGTCCATGATGTAAGTCTTGCGGGTATATTCAAGAATGGCCGGAATGTCGGAGGCAATGAAGTTTTCGCCTTCGCCAAGGCCGATGATCAGCGGGCTCTGCTTGCGAACGGCAATCAGCTTGCCCGGTTCATCCTGGGCCATGATGGCAAGGGCGAATGCACCGTGAATTCGCTTCAGAACCTGCACCACTGTTTTGAAGAGATCCCCTTGATACAGTTCCTCAATCAGGTGCACAACCACTTCCGTATCGGTTTCCGATTGGAATACGTGGCCTTTGGCAATCAGTTCCTCACGCAGTTCCAGGTAATTCTCGATAATTCCGTTATGAACGACAACGAAACGTCCCGCTTCATCCGTATGGGGATGCGCATTGTCATCGGATGGGCGGCCGTGGGTTGCCCAGCGGGTATGGCCGATTCCCTGGGAACCGACAAGCACCAGATCCCCCTTCACCCGTTCTTCAAGGGTGGCCAGGCGTCCAACCGATTTTTGCAGATGAATCGAACCGCTGTCATAGATGGCAATACCGGCAGAATCGTACCCGCGATACTCCAGTTTGCTGAGTCCGTTAATCAGTACGTCTTGAGCTTGTCGATGTCCAATATATCCAACAATTCCACACATGGAATACGTTAAACCTCCCGATAGATAGCGCTAATGTTGTATTCAATCCGTAATCAGGCAAAATTGGCAATGCGAATCCATCCCGCTTGCAAATGGCAAGCAGGTTGTGTTTCCCTGTTCATCCCCTTGAGGTGTTTTTGTCCCGGTGGTCACCCGCCGGATTTCAAACACACTCTTGCGGCAGAGGGTCAATCTGCCGGGAGGCACCCGCCGAACCGTTCGCTAAACCTCCTCCGCGTCAACTGCAAGGGCAGCCCTGCAGTCCAGGCGCTAGATCGAGCTTACTGCTTCCTCGATCCTCCTTTCTGTATGAGAATGCTCAAATCTTAAATTCCTACCTCTCGATACACACCACCTCCTGATAGCATTATACGTATCATATTCAACATCCCCTCATGTTGTGCCACTGAACCAAGACGAAAACTCGGGGACCGCCATTCTTGGCGCGCCCCAAGTTTTCTTCCCATGCAAGGCAATTGAACCGATCAACCCCTGGCTCCTAGTTCCTTACGGACTACATTCGCGATCCTGACGGCAAATTCCTGCACAATTTGCTCATCAGGCCCTTCCGCCATCACACGAATCAGAGGTTCCGTTCCGGACGGACGCACCAGCACGCGCCCCTCGTCGCCCAATTCTGCCTCCACACTGCGAATCGCTTCCTGAATGGCTGCGTTCTGATCCCAGCCTGCTTTGCTTGAAACCCGCACGTTCACCAACACCTGCGGATAGGAACGCATAATGGAACGGAGTTCCGACAGCGGTTTCCCTTCTCCAACCATTACGTCTGTCAATTGGAGAGCCGTAAGGATTCCATCTCCCGTCGTGTTGTGTTTCAGCATAATGATGTGGCCGGATTGTTCTCCTCCCAGGACATAACCGCCTTCCCGCATGGCTTCCATAACATAACGGTCGCCAACAGCTGTGCGAACCAGTTCGATCCCAATCTCTTTGGCTGCTTTCACAAACCCAACGTTGCTCATGACGGTCGATACTATAGTATTATTCGCAAGCTCGCCCTTCGCTTTGAGGGCACGGCCAAGAATCGCCATCACATAGTCGCCGTCCACCAGCTGTCCTTTTTCATCAATGGCAATCAATCGATCCGCGTCCCCGTCAAATGACAGCCCGATATCCGCACCATGCTTCAACACCGCGTCACGTACCACATCCGGGTAGGTGGATCCGCACTTCACATTAATGTTTACTCCATTTGGCTCCGCATGGATGGCTATAACTTCTGCCCCAAGTTGATGAAACACTGTCGGAGCCAACTGATAGGCAGCTCCATTGCCGCAGTCCAGCACCACCTTCAGGCCATCAAACCGGTTCGAAATCGTAGTCTTCAAGTAATCGGCATAGATTGCCGAGGCATCGGGCAGTTCTTCCGCCCGGCCAATGTCACCAGCGGTGGGACGGGGCATCTGATCCTCCCCTGTAAGCAACGATTCAATCTCGTTCTCCACCTGGTCAGTCAGCTTAAAACCATCCCCGCCAAAAAATTTGATTCCGTTATCCGCAACCGGATTGTGGGAAGCGGAAATCATAACTCCCGCATCTGCTTTCAATGATCGGGTCAGGTATGCCACACCCGGTGTCGATACCACACCCACACGAACTGCGTCAGCCCCAATCGACAAAATCCCGGCTATCAGGGCTGCCTCCAGCATGTCTCCTGAAATCCGGGTATCTTTTCCCACAACGATTTTGGCCTTATCTTTCCCGCGTGTGAGGACGAAGGCACCTGCTCGGCCCAGCCGGTAAGCCAATTCCGCCGTCAGCTCCGTGTTCGCGACTCCACGCACTCCATCCGTTCCAAACAAACGTCCCAACTCTGCTTGCCCCTTTATAAATGCTAGAATACTATGCCCATTCTCCCACAGAACGGCTAAACCTGCAATAACCAGCTTTCGCCAGAAATTGACCAAAAAAAGTTCTAATTTGTAATGATCTGCAAAAGGGAATATGCAGCTCTTGACGAACCTTAATTCATGGTACGCAATATGTTAGCCTTGTTACTGGTTGTGGGATTGTTGCATGTTTGTCAAGATGTTATCGAGGCGGTTCCCGGATTCGGCTAACCGTCTGACAATCCAGTCGCACCATAAGAAAACGCCCAGGCGGGCGTTTTTCATGTTTCTTTGTTCTCCGGCGGGTTTTGCCGATTGGTTTGGGGAGCATCCGGGCGGGTCTCTGCCGCTTTCTCTGTTTCAATTCGGACCGGTATCCGCAGAGGTTCTTTCTGTACCAGTTTGACAGCAGCCGGTATGGTTACGGCTGCATCCCGTACGTGGTCACCGGGTGGAAGCCCCGTTACATCAACAACGATCCGGATCTCTTCCGGCTTCAGAACCGCCACATCGGCAGGAGGGCCCTCCACTGTGACAGTGACTCCTTCCGCAGGCAGAACAGCTTTAGTTCCGGGCGCCAATCCCTTGACTTCAGGGCGCAACCCGGCGAATGTTTTCTGCTGGATAGCGGGTATATAGGCCACGTCAATGGTTTTGGGATGGATGGTGATATTGACCGTTTTCCCCTTGTCGTTCAGCGCGTAGACTACCACCGTATGCTCCGTTCCGGGTGTTTCCAGAACCTGTACCGGAACCCGCGCTTGAACTTTCTGCACCTGCTGCAACTGCGACGAAGGCCCCATGATCGTTACTTCTCGCGGATTCATTCGAATCTGTGCCAATCTGGCCGGGTCTTGCGCGCCCTCCATCACTAGATCCACTTTAATCACCTGACGAAGATTGGCTTCCAGTCGCACAGCCACATTCTGCGGGACAAAAGACACGCCGGGGGGAAGCCCCTGGACTTGGACAGGGATTTCATGAACCCCCTCCCCCAGATTTCGAGCGTCAACGATAAACTTCAAATTGTTCGCCTGCATCTTTGCCTGCCACACGGGCAGTCTTTCTCCTCGAATCTGTATTGTCACTTCCGGCGTTTCACCCACCAGTGACACCCGGTCTTTCGCCACCAAGACTTCTGCCGTTCCGGTTATGGTCTCGGTAATCCGATCAATCTGTGGCGTCACATCGGTTGTTTGATCTCCCGCCCTTACCACCAGCCACAGCATAACGGCCAAAACAAAAGCGATAAATCGGGCAAGATTGTTGCTCCGCAGAAAGGAATCCATCACTTCTCCTCCGCCTTGCGCCCAAAAAGCGAGAACGCGCCTGTTCTCTGCGGCATCAAATGGCTGATCAGCATCTGCCGCAGGGTTTGGTCGTCAATGTTGCGTATAATTTTGCCATTATGGGTCAAGGAAATAAATCCTTTCTCTTCTGAAATCACAATGGCGATCGCATCCGAATTTTCTGTGATGCCAATAGCCGCCCGGTGTCTGGTTCCCAACTCTTGCTCCAGGTTCGGATCGTCAGACAACGGCAGGAATGTGTTGGCTGTCACAATCCGGTTGCCCCGAATCACCACAGCCCCATCATGAAGAGGTGTGTTCGGTATGAAGATGTTGATCAACAATTCCGATGAGACCAACGCTTCAATCGGCACACCCGTTTCCATTATATCCGCAATGCCCGTTTCCCGCTCGATGACAATCAGGGCTCCGATCTTGTTTTTGGACAATACGGAAGCCGCCTTCGCGATTTCGTTGATAATCTTCCGAACATCTTCCTCGTTCTCCTGAGTTTTCGCCAGCACAAAGGAACGGGAAAAAAAGCCGCCACGCCCCAATTGTTCAAGAGCGCGGCGTAGCTCAGGCTGGAACACGACCGGTATTGCAAACAACCCGATGGTCAGTGTTTTGTCGAGGATCCAGTTAAGTGCCCTCAGGTTAAGGTAATTCGAGATCCCTGTCATGATAAGGATCACGACGATTCCTTTCAACAGCTGAACAGCTCGGGTACCGCGAATCAGAAGGATCATCCGGTACAAAACGAAAGCAACAATCAGGATGTCAAGAGCATCCGCTATTTTAAATTGGCCGATTACGTCTAGGAATGTCTGCAATCTTGCCACCTACTGTCAAAAATCAACCGCTTGTCGATTGTAGGTTTCCCCACCTCTTCCATAAGATTCGATAGGGGGGATGGTTTTCCTTCAATCGTCTACCATTATTTTAACGCATCACGAACCATTGTCCAGAATTCCTCCAGATAGTACCCGACCATCTGCAGGGCTTCGTTGATCTCCTTGGTGTGACCGGAGATGTCCGCCCCTGTCTGTTTGTAGATCTGTCCGTTCATCGCCACGATGTTCCCATCGACCTTGCCTTCCACAATGACACTGCCGTTATGAATAATCAGGTTCCCTTTATACTCTTGGCCTTTGGGTATGATCACCTGGTTTTCCTTGACGATGAGCCCTTCAGACGAATTGGCCGTAACGGAAAAATGGTTCGGCATCGACCACCATACGCCCAAACTGAAGATGAATGCGGCGGCGGCCGTTAGCCCCGTCCACCTTACCAGCGGCACCCTCCAATTACGCCGTGCAAGATGGGCATGTTCCAGCGCCTCCAATACGTTTTCCGTGAAACCCGCAGGTGCTTTCTGCCATTCGGCCGAGGAAAGTTTGTGCACCACCAGCCCCAATTCAACATAGTGCTGCCGGCAATCCGGACAACCTGTAATATGTTGTTCCACTTGGTCACGAAAGGCTCCTTCCAACTCGTCATCAAGAAGCAGTTGCATGTTCTTTCGCAAGTCTTTACAGTCCATTACCAGCACCTCCTCTATTGAATCATGTAGGTCCGCAAAGCTTCTCTGCCCCTGTGCAGGCGGGTCTTCACCGTTGATACGGGCAACGCCAGAATATCGGCGATTTCCTGCATGGAAAGGTCCTCGATATATTTAAGTATCACCACCGCCCGATACGAAGGCGGCAATTGCTCAATGGCAGACTGAAGTTCAAACCGCTGTTCCCGCGCAATTACGTGGAATTCCGGTGAATCTCCGCTTGACAGTACAGAATACATATCGCCCCCATCATCCGAATCCAGCGGAGCATCCAGAGAATAGTCCGCTTTCTTTTTGCGCAATCGGTCGATGCAGCAATTGGTCGCAATTCGATAGATCCAGGTGGAGAACTTATGGCGGGAATCATATTTTTTCAGGTTGGCATATGCCTTAAGAAAGGCTTCCTGTGTCATCTCTTCCGCATCGTGGGGATTGCCAAGCATCCGGTAAGAAAGGTTGTACAATTTGTCCTTGTACAGTTCCACAAGCTCCGCAAAGGCGATGCGGTCCCCTTTTTGTGCTCTTGTTACAATTTTAGCCTCTAGCAGGTCCATCTAATTCCTCCGGAATTGGCCGTAAAATGATATACGCAGGAGAACCGGCAAAGTTTCACCGGAAAATTAATTACTTCCCCAGTTGGATTTATTTTCCTCCCAATCCGGAATAAAAATTTGCGGAAACTAAAACAAGCACGCCGGTGGCCCAATTCCAACCGACGTGCTTGCGATGGGTTTCCTTATTCTTTACTCCCGCAATCCCTCGATCAACACCTGAGCCACTTCCGGTCGCGTAAATTCAACCGGGAGCATTTCCCCGTTGCGGAGCTTCTCACGAACCTTAGTACCGGAAAGGGTTAACCTTTTGGATTCATCATGCGGACAAGTTTTTGGCGATGCCATGTTGCCGCAAGCGGTGCAATAGAAGCTGTGTTCAAAGAACAGGGGAGTGATTCCCAGTTCTTCTTGGGTGAATTCGCGAAAAATCAGCTGAGCGTCATAAGTGCCATAGTAACTGCCCACTCCGGCATGGTCACGGCCAACAATAAAATGGGTGCAGCCGTAGTTCTTCCGTACCATGGCGTGAAACACTGCCTCCCTGGGTCCCGCGTACCGCATGGCCGCCGGAAATACCGCAAGAGTCACACGCTTATCCGGATAGTAATTTTTCAAAAGAATTTGGTAGCTGCGCATCCGGACATCTGCAGGAATGTCATCCGACTTGGTTTCCCCGACAAGCGGGTTGAGGAACAACCCATCCACAATTTCCAGAGCGCATTTCTGAATATATTCATGTGCACGGTGAACCGGGTTACGGGTTTGAAAGCCCACCACGGACCTCCATCCTTTGTCGCGGAACAGCGCCCTTGTTTCCGCAGGATCAAGGTAGAATTCCTTGAATTCGGCCGGTTCTTTGCGGTTCAGCAGCCAAATGGGTCCTGCCACATATACCTCCGGACGTTCGAACAGCTTCTTCACACCCGGGTGTTCATGGTCGGTGGTGCGATAGACTTTCTCCGCTTCCCGTTCCTTGTCATAAGTGAACTTTTCCGTCACTTCCAAGACGCCGTAAATGGTCCGGTCAGCACCGACCAGCGCGACCGTTTCACCAACTTGAATGGACTGTGCCAACTCTCTGTTTATCGGGAGAGTTATGGGAAGGCTCCATACGTGCCCGTTCTTGAGACGCATGGTTTCCAACACAGACTCATAATCTTCGCTCCCCATAAATCCGGTTAAGGGTGAGAAGGCGCCAATTCCGATCAATTCCAGATCGGAAAGAGCCCAGTTATCCAGAACGATTTGTTTGTAAGATTTCGCTTTCTCCAACTCGGCATCCCGTTCAGAACCTTGCAGGAAACGGTCTACCAATGTTCCTCCGTGTGGTGCAATCAAATCGCTCACTCTGACGTACCTCCTAGCTCAACAATTTCATCCCTGACAGAAATAACATCACCATTAAAGCTGCTCGGACTGCCATGTCCGGAATCTTGGTCGTCAACTTGCTGCCAATCAGGATCCCGGGAATGGAACCTACTAAGAGCTGAGTTACCAACCCTGTATCGACATTGCCGATAGACATATGGGCAAGGCCCGCCACCCCGGTAACCAACACCGCCTGCAAGATGTCTGTCCCCACCAGCTTGGCGCTGGCAACAGGGTAGATCATGGTAAGCACTGCCATGAACAAGGTACCGCTGCCAACGGATGTCAGTCCGACAATGCATCCGCCAACAACACCCAAAGCGATCAGTTTTCCTTTGGGTGGACGGGGCACCTCATCCGGCCGGTACTTCTGGGCCCTGGAACGGAGAATCCGCCATAGCATGACTCCAACAATCAACAGATAGGTCACACCCAGAAGTTTGCCAATGGTACTGTTTAATTGCTTTGTGTCAAAGCTGTTCTGCATCATCATGACAAACAATGCACCCAACAGCGCTCCCGGAAGGCTACCTATGGAAAGCCACTTCACCACGCCAAAGTCAATGGTTTTCTGCCGCCAATGCTGAAATGCACCAAACATTTTGGTAATGGATGCATAAATCAAATCGGTTCCAATGGCAACAGCGGGAGAAATGCCAAAGACAAAGATCATGATGGGGGTCATGACCAAAGCGCCGCCCATTCCCGTCATTCCGACAATCAGACCCACGATGAACCCCGCAACAGGGTACTCGATTGCCATTTCCACACCCTCTCCCTTGCCCTATGTTCGTGCCATCCGCGTGATCAAGGATGTGGAAACCCTCTTACTTATGCAGACCGCACTCTGTTTTTGCGAAGCCGGCCCAACGGCCTGCCCGCGGATCTTCGCCCGGCTTAACCGGTCTGGTGCAATGGGTGCACCCAATGCTGGGATATCCCTGATCGTGCAAGACATTATAAGGAACCTCGTTGGCCAGGATATAATCCCACACTTGTTTATTCGTCCATTTTGCCAGTGGATTAAACTTGATCAAGCCAAATTTGGCGTCTACTTCAATTACTCCTGCATTGGCTCGAGTCGGTGCCTGTTCACGGCGAATTCCTGTGATCCAGGCATCCAATTCCGACAATGCGCGGGTCAACGGCTCCACCTTGCGAATATTGCAGCATGCGTTGGGATCTTTTGCCCAAAGTTCATCACCATGTTGCGCCTTCTGTTCTTCCAATGTCAGCAGGGGGCTGTATCGGATCAGGTTCGGATTGTATTTTTCCGCGATTCGGTCCCGGACCTCGTATGTTTCTTGGAACAAGACATCCGTATCCAGATAGAAAATCTTGGTTTCCGGCTTGATCTTGACAATCATGTCAATCAACGCCACGTCTTCCGCACCGAAACTGCAGGCAAATGCAATGTTGTCGATCGTTTCAAGCGCAAAACGAAGAATTTCCTGTGGTGTGGAATCTTCCATCATGCTGTTCAGTTCCTGGACCTTCTCAGGAGATAGCACCAATTCCTTTTGATCGTTCATTTTCTCAGCACTCCTTGTATAAAGAATTCAAATGGTCTACATAAGCAAATCTTATCAACCGCCAAAAAAAAGAAGACAATTCTCCTGAGACGGAATCCTGCATTCATCCCCTTCAATAACATATTGGGGGCGAATGTCAGGGGTTCCACCTCCGTGAAATTTTTAACGGCCTCACCTAATACCAAGTATATAAGTAGGAATTTAAGTATTTCTATTGAATCCACTTTACTACCTATTTCCGAATCCGTCAACCCATTTTCTCCATGCAAAACAACGGTACAATAAAAATAAGTCTGAAACCCGAGGGGGGGTTGACATGTTGATCGTGCATTGGCAAGTCTGGGAATTGGTTCGGCCCGTGTGAACGCTCATCTTGAAAGGAGCAAATACCGGGTTGGAGACGAAGTCCGGGGTGTTGTACATATCGAGGGCGGCAAGGTGGATCAGAACTGGAAGTAGTGTTTACGACCGGTGATGCAGAAAGTGTAGAGGTCCTGCTGCAAGTCGAGAGGAAAGCCCGTGGATTTCTTGGGGTCTTTCAGGTATCCATTGGGCTTGATGAACGATATGTCCGTTTTACGGTCACTTCCGAAACTGTCACAAACGGAAGTTTTCCACAGCAATTGCAGGATCTGATTCGCAAAAGCATGCCTTAGCAAGGGAACCCCGTGTCGAAACAGAATAAGATACGGGGTTTCTCTGCACTAGATTACTGTTTCACCCAACAGCGAACAAATCATGTCCACCGCCACCCGGGCGGTCCGGTTCTCCACATCCAAAATCGGGTTGACTTCCACCACGTCAACAGAGGTCAACACATTGGCAGCAGCCAGCATCTCCATTGCCAAATGGCCTTCCCGGTAGGTAACGCCACCAAGAACGGGGGTTCCCACACCGGGCGCTTCCCTCGGATCAAAAGCATCCAGGTCAAGACTCAGGTGTACTCCCTCCACCCCTTTGGATGCAATCCGAATCGCATCTTCCATGACGGCCGACATACCCCTCTTGTCAATTTCATGCATGTCAAATACGGTAATGCCCGATTGCCGGATCAAGTTTCGTTCATCAGGATCAATGGAGCGCGCACCAACCAAAACCACATTTTGGGCATGCACCTTCGGCATAAACCCTGCCACCTGCAGCAGATCTGCGTGACCGATGCCCAGTGACACGGCCAGCGGCATACCGTGTATATTGCCGGACGGCGTTGTATCCTCGGTGTTCATGTCTCCATGGGCATCAAACCAGATCAGTCCCAGATTACGGATCGCTTTGGCAATTCCCGCTACACTGCCAATAGAGATGGAATGGTCACCCCCCAGGATAATCGGCATATGTCCCCTGTTTATTTCACCTGCCACCCGTTCTGCCACCTCTTCGGAGACGGCGACAATTTCCGGCAGATACTTCAGTTTCTGATTGGCTACACGGTGGGATTCGGGAGTTGGAACATTCACATTCCCCAAGTCTTTCACTTCATAGCCAAGCCTCGTAATGCGCTCCTGCATACTGGCATAGCGGATTGCCGACGGCCCCATGTCGACCCCCCGCCGCCCCTGCCCGAGGTCCAGCGGCACCCCAAGCACGGAGATGGTCTTCTTCATGCGTAGTTCCCCCAATTCGTTTGGTTTGACTGACAGAGACGTTTATTAGGTTATGCATCTCCCTGTCTTTCCTCTCCTTAGTTTCTGTACATGTGCGTGAAATCCTTCCATACGGTGGATTCTTGGAGAACTTCACGCTACAATAGGCATGGAAAGGATGATGCATGTGCAGGATTATGAACACTTGCTTTTATCTTGGGCCCAACTGACCGCCATTCAAATTGTCATGGGGGAAGATGCGGAAGCCAGCTCGCTCCGTCTGATTGAGGACAAGCTCTTGAAAGAGTATAAGATCTCCGGGATCCGCTTGGTCGGCCGAACCTATGATGAATATGCGGTAGCTTTTAACAAAGACGGCGAGAACCAGATGGTTCGCTTTGATGCGGACGAGGTGGAAAGCATTTATGATGTCTAGAAATCCGCTGCGCGTCATCTGGATCTTTCTCGCTGCAAGCGGTTTGATTGCCCTGTATACCGCCCTGTTCGACCGGACGCCCCGGGGCTTCACTCTTGAGTTTTCCGACTCCATGTTCCTCTGGGGCCTCACGCTGCTTTGCATAAGTTCCGTTTATCTGACCAACTTTTTTGGTTTTCTGCACTACTTTCAGAATTGGTTCCGGTTTCGCCCCGCCAAACCAGCCGAAGCGGAAGCTTTCGATGGAGATGCCACGGACAACGTTAAAAGGGACCCGTCCCTATTGTACGCGTCCCTGTTGTTGTTATTGTTTTCCGTGCTTGTTTCTTTTCTTTGACGCTTGAAGATCTCGTTTAACTCTGCACGTACCACTTTAACAGTATCGGTGTAACAAACCCTTCAATGACTGCGGCCGTCAGCAAGAGAGCCAGAATGACCGGCAATACATACAACGACTCCCTGATCGTGTAGAGGACGCTTCTCCATCGGCTTCTTCCCGGCAACGGCCGCAACCACATATACCCCAGTTTAATCCCCATCGCTCCCGACAGCAGAAATGCCGGAATTTCCAACAAACCATGCGGAAGTATGCCAAACGCGACAAGGGCCCAAATCGGCACCTGGGCGGTTTTTCCCATCAAGACCAGCGCATAGCCGACCACCAAGCCATTCATCACCAACCCGTAAATGGTAAAGATGGACAAAAAGAATCCGCCGATCAGCAACACCAATGAGGCAATGACGTTATTCTTTAAAAGCAGCCATGACAGGTTCATACTTCCCCCATTCTTGGCTTTATCGGCAATCTTCTCAATATGCTGCAGAAACTGTTTGGCCAGTTCATGCAGCGACTCAAAATAGATGACCCCAATCAATAGCCCCAGCACAAACAAACTGAACGCAAATCCCAGGTATCCCAGGTTCTTTCGAATGACTGCAAAAGGTTTCATAACTCCTCCTCAAGGCTTGTTCGCATAACCCCGTCCCTAATGCATAGACATGTACCAAGATGGACAGTGTAGTGACGGAGGTGTTCATGATGAATGTCATTTGGTCATTTCAATGGAAGCAGGCAAAGAAAGTCATCATCCTTGGCGTTGCTTTCCTCCTGTTTACTTTGGTATTGTATGCGCAGGGCGGGCCATTATCCCCTGGTACCCTTCCCACCGCTGCAACCCGTTCGCCAGGTGCCATATATGAGGTGCCGACCGACAAAAAAGTGGTTGCCCTGACATTCGATATCTCATGGGGCGAAAAGATACCTGGGCCGGTGCTCGATGTTCTGGAGAAAAAGCAACTCAAGAAAGCGACTTTCTTCCTGTCGGGGCCCTGGACCAGCACCCATCCTGAGATTGCCAAGCGGATTAAGAGCATGGGGTATGAGATCGGATCCCATGGGTACAAACACGACAATTTCTCCCGCTATGACAATAACTGGATTGACGACCAGGTCCGGAAAGCTGAAGAAGCCATCTATGACGTAACGGGTGTGAAGACCAAACTGATTCGAACCCCCAACGGCGATTTCAACAAACGGGTTCTGGAGAAACTCCACTCCATGGGTTATACAACCATACAATGGGGCACCGATTCCCTCGATTGGACCAATCCCGGAGTGGATGTGATTGTCAATCGGGTTCTGTCAAAAGCCCATCCAGGTGATATTATATTGATGCATGCCAGTGATTCATGCAAGCAAACAGTGGAGGCGTTGCCGCAAATTATTGACGGGTTGCGGGAAAAAGGGTATGAGTTTGTCACCGTAACGGAACTGATTGCCGGGACCAACGCCAAGTCCAAAACGGAATAATCCCAATGCAGAGGCACCCCATGTTACTTTCGCAAAATTCTCCCCAACAGCAAGATCAAATAGCTGTTGCAAGCAAGCAGAATCGTGCCAATTATAACTGTTAACCCGGCAAATCCTGATTTGAGGGCTACATACCACTCAATGGTAGTGAACACATACAGGAAGAATACGGCCGGCACGTACGCCCGCATTCCCGAATCGAGTGCCTTCACATAGGCCACAACCAAAGAAACGAGCAACGGCCATGTTGCAAACCACACATAGGGCCAGATGGAACCTGTTCCCTGGCCCTCTGTCATGTATCTGATATATATCATGTCCACATAGACGACCACAACAATCAATCCCTGTACCCATTCCCAGACACGCTGCGGCAGGACTCCTCTTACAATGAAGTTGAGTGTCAGGTAGGCCCAGAAGCCCATCAGGGCTGTGGCAGACACAAAACCTCCCACTTCCACCCCGAAGAACAACCGGATATCGGCAAACAGATCCGTAACCGCATGTAAAACCCCTATCAGGATTCCGACCGCAACGGTTGTTATCACCATAAACCCAAATTTACGCAGCGTCATAACACAGACCCCTTTCAAAGCATGACAAGACAAATCCATCATACCACAATCAACCATCCCATACATTGGTTAAAAACGGGTCGCATGCAGGAGTTTACCGAGACACATATTATGAACAAGCACGCAAAGGAGGGCTCTCCATGCATAGATTGCCACGTTTTCTATCCTTGGCGGCTGTTGTGTTCCTCTTAAGCAGTTTGACTTCCTGCTCACCCGGAGGCGGCGGCCAGGCGCAAGCGCAGCAAAAACCCGAATATGACCAGATGAAGTCAATGGTACTGGATGTTCTCCACTCAAAAGAAGGAGTCGACACGTTAAAAGATATTGCAAAAGAACCCTCATTCAAAAAAACGATCATCGTTACAGATCAGGACGTTACCTCTGCGATTCAGAAAACCCTGAATGAAGACAAGAAACAAATACAAATCATGGAGGCGCAAATGAAAGACCCCAAGTTTGCGGCGGCCATGGTGAAAGCGTCAAAAAAAGAACATGAAACCTTGCTCAAGAATCTGATGAAGGATCCCGATTATCAGTCTGCCATGCTGACATTGATGAAATCTCCCGAGTATCAAAAAATGGTTCTGACTGTCATGCAAAGCCCGGAGTACCGTCAACAGGTCATGAAGATCATGGCTGATTCTTTGCAAAACCCGGAATTCAAGCTTGTGTTTATGGATATCGTGAAAGAAGCCATTCAATCGGGTGCCGGCGTATCCAAAACACAGGGCGGTAAAGAAGGGGGAGGCAAGGAAGGTGGCGGGGAAGGCGGCAAGGAAGAAGGCGGTAAACAGGGCGGAGGCAAAGAAGGTGGCGGGGAAGGCGGACAAGAAGGCGACAGCGAGCAGAAGGAGAAAAAAGAAGAAGAATAGAGTAGGAGGGGGTGGCTAGCCCCCGTCCTCTCACACCACCGTACGTACCGTTCGGTATACGGCGGTTCATGTTGTGCAACGACGTTCGTCAAACCTTGCGACTAAACTTACGAGTCCTTGGTTACGCCAATGCGCGTGGCCAAGGGCTTTGTTTACCTGTGGAGTGTTCGCGAGCCT
>NZ_BDUF01000001.1 GCF_002335525.1 Effusibacillus lacus | reverse complement strand
CGGTCAGGCTCACTACGGGGCTACATCCCAAAAAACAATCTACCTATCCATTGTGATCTCTAAAATCTGTGTCTACTATTAAGACTAGCATCATAGCCCGTAATCATTTGGATTAAGGGCTTTCCTTGATTTTCCTGCCACTACACTTATTACTGCAATGTATTTGTCAGCACTCGTGGTGGGGCTTGGGTTCCAATTGCCACAAAGGCTGCATTGGCTTCACCGTGAAGTTCCGTACGAATGATTTGCTCCTGACCTTCTACACGGATGAGAGATGCCTTCATCTGGCTGACATCGTGCAAGACATCTTTGACACTCATGGTGCATCCCGTTTCTTTCAGACGCAACGCAAGATACGATTCCATGACCAAAGCAAGAAAACACACCATGATGTGACCGCGGATCCGGCTTTCCCGGCGATGATACATCGGTCGAAGCTCCAAATTGTCTTTGAGGTTGCGAAAGGCTTGTTCCACTCGCCACAGTTCTTTGTACACCAACGCCGCCTCATCCGGTGTCAGCGATGAATTGGTGCGGATTGCATATTTGCCGTCGAACTTGGCATCTTCTTCGACTTTTGTTTCGTCTATCCGGGCGGATGCTTTATCAATGGTGAGATATTTGGAGTACGCCCGATTCTTCACAAGTCCGGAAGGTCCCAATTGATCCAGCTTGCTTTGCAATTTCTCCAGGATCACTTTCCGGGAGGTTTCATCCCGTACGGCTGCATCCGGATTGTAGCAAAGAACATAGGTCTCTCCGTTGATTTCCTTCGACTTGATTTCGAGGTTCTTCCGGATTTTCTTGTATCGGCCACGGATGGAGAGCAACTCTTGCGCCTGTTGAGACTTGCGGAGTTTAACGCCCACAACATATTCCATGCCCAGAGTACGGATTTGTTCCAAGTTGGTTTCACTCACCATTCCCCGGTCTCCCACAAGAATCACTTTTCGAACGGAGAACCGTTTTTTCAAATCCTCGATGACCCTGCCAAAGGTTTTGGTGTCATGCAGGTTGCCGGGGAATACTTGATGGGCAATCGGAATTCCTTGTTTGGTCATCAGCAGACCGATGACCACCTGCTTCCGATCCCCTCGATGATCCTTGGAATATCCGTATTGGGCAAGCTCGTCGGTTTCATCCCCTTCAAAGTAGGTGCTGGTGGTGTCGTAAAACACCAAATCGAGATCCAGCGTAGTGAGATCGGTGAGCCTGCCGTAAAGCTGCTGTTCAATCAAATCTTTGTACTCAGCCAGAAAATCCAGGGCACGATAATAGTGGTGCAGTTGGATTTCATCTAATCCCTGCGCATAGACAGTCTGTACCCACTGCCGAAAGATGCGGTACTTGCTGAAGGGATCCATCAGCCGGTTGAGAACCATCGCAAAAATGGCTTCCTCGTACTGAACGGCAACCTCTACATCATCCAGTAGTTTCCGCAGGAATCGCCCCATACCAAGTTGCTCCCAGATCTTGCGAAAGAGATACACCGGTCCAAACTCTTTCGTCCACAAGACAGCGACAGAAGAAGCCCCCTGCCCATGAATCCGTTGTGCATAACGCTCTGAAAATTTAGCCAACCCCTCGATTAGGGTATCGAGCGAGCCTTGTTGTAAATCTTCCAACCTCCCGAGAGTCAAGAGCGTTTGCTGACGAACTTTCTGATCGACACGGAATGTCTGGCAAAGTTGAAGATATTGACGGATGGAACCATCCTTGTTTTTCTGTTTGTTGATTCGAATAAACATAGCATTAATAGAATACCATTTATTTCAATAAAAAGAAACACAAAAAGTTATCCACATAACACTACGGAGCAGCTACGAAAAACACAAAAAATGTGGATAATCCTTGTACTTATGGCACTCAGTTATTCACAGGTAGTGGTTTGGTGTCAAACTTGAGTCTGACTTTAACCAATGCTTTCAGTCCCCTTGTTGCTCGGGTCTCAGTTGTAACGAGCCTTCGTCAGCGGCAATCCGGACTATCCAAACTCTTTCAGTCCCCTTGTTGCTCGGGTCTCAGTTGTAACAACAAAGTAGTCTGATCCACGTGAGTATTTTAAACTCCTTTCAGTCCCCTTGTTGCTCGGGTCTCAGTTGTAACTCACTCATACCAGGCTCATGTCGATCGGATGAATTCTTTCAGTCCCCTTGTTGCTCGGGTCTCAGTTGTAACGTTCCTGGACCGCATCCTCAATCTCCTTCAGTTTTTCTTTCAGTCCCCTTGTTGCTCGGGTCTCAGTTGTAACGTTCGATTTTACTGACTTAAAGCCAATCGCTACATACTTTCAGTCCCCTTGTTGCTCGGGTCTCAGTTGTAACGCCTCTTTGGACAACGGCTGGATGATGCTGCCACTTTCTTTCAGTCCCCTTGTTGCTCGGGTCTCAGTTGTAACAGGCCGAAGAGAGGTATCAGAGGAAAGAACGCCTGGTACTTTCAGTCCCCTTGTTGCTCGGGTCTCAGTTGTAACAGTAATACGGACAATCAACATCTGTAAAGAATGCGAGCTTTCAGTCCCCTTGTTGCTCGGGTCTCAGTTGTAACGACGATTAGGTTGGTCTTTCCATCGATGAAATTCGTTTCTTTCAGTCCCCTTGTTGCTCGGGTCTCAGTTGTAACTGCAGGTAAACTTGTGGTCCCCATCATCGTGCCTTACTTTCAGTCCCCTTGTTGCTCGGGTCTCAGTTGTAACTGTTTGAATCGCTCAAGAGCAGCCAACAACCCTTCTCTTTCAGTCCCCTTGTTGCTCGGGTCTCAGTTGTAACTTTGCCGAAAATCACAGGTGCTACCATCTGTTCACTTTCAGTCCCCTTGTTGCTCGGGTCTCAGTTGTAACCAGTGTTGTTCCGAATCCAATCCATTGATCTCAAGACTTTCAGTCCCCTTGTTGCTCGGGTCTCAGTTGTAACTACCTACGAAACTTCTCTCAAAGATTTTGAACCTGTAGCTTTCAGTCCCCTTGTTGCTCGGGTCTCAGTTGTAACGAGCATGGAGTTGTATTTGTGGTGGAAATGTGAAACCCTTTCAGTCCCCTTGTTGCTCGGGTCTCAGTTGTAACCGTCATCGTATCTCCGGCTTTGTTGACTGCACCAACTTTCAGTCCCCTTGTTGCTCGGGTCTCAGTTGTAACTGCAGGTAAACTTGTGGTCCCCATCATCGTGCCTTACTTTCAGTCCCCTTGTTGCTCGGGTCTCAGTTGTAACCTACACGTCAATAAACGAAGAAGAGGAGCTATGCCCTCTACTTTCAGTCCCCTTGTTGCTCGGGTCTCAGTTGTAACCTCAATTATCACCTTAGACCCCAATGGAATTTTTTTTCTTTCAGTCCCCTTGTTGCTCGGGTCTCAGTTGTAACAAGGAGATCGCATTTTACAAGTCCTAATGCTTCTGCTTTCAGTCCCCTTGTTGCTCGGGTCTCAGTTGTAACAAGACAATCAGAATGGTTACATGGTGAAATTCTTGGCACTTTCAGTCCCCTTGTTGCTCGGGTCTCAGTTGTAACGATTCGGAAAACAAGCTCCCCCGGTTGTGGTTCATATCTTTCAGTCCCCTTGTTGCTCGGGTCTCAGTTGTAACATTTTTTAAACTGCGGTGATAATACCAAAAACCATAGCTTTCAGTCCCCTTGTTGCTCGGGTCTCAGTTGTAACGCACGGACAGTTGCCAGATGCGCCGCATTGTTAACTTTCAGTCCCCTTGTTGCTCGGGTCTCAGTTGTAACGATTACTTTGATGAAAATGGAAAAATTCTAGAAATACTTTCAGTCCCCTTGTTGCTCGGGTCTCAGTTGTAACTACAGCAGAGGGATCACCTCGTCCGCAAATTGCTCCCTTTCAGTCCCCTTGTTGCTCGGGTCTCAGTTGTAACTGGTTTCTTGTTCTCATGTGCGTTTTGTTTCCGTACATCTTTCAGTCCCCTTGTTGCTCGGGTCTCAGTTGTAACACACACATAGGCGTTGACAAGATGGGTCTTGTTGGCTTTCAGTCCCCTTGTTGCTCGGGTCTCAGTTGTAACCGACCGCGTAAACCATCATAAAAACCAGTTGTGGTGCGGGTTTGCGCGTTTTTCAGAAAGTATCGATTCCACGTTTTCTTCGAGGATTGATTTCTTGTTGAAAAGTGGTCGGTATCCTCGAAATAACTTATCCCCCTCTTTCACTAAGGTAGTATTCCCGTTTCCCGTATAAAACATATGGCAAACAGTGAAGAATAAAATTTTTACACTTCTCCCTACACGGATAATATACCATAGATCACCTCCTGAATTTCATGAAGGTGATCTTGACCGTGGGTACCCGGCGGTCCCCTACCACTTAAACGCGATTAAAATCCGGTTTGCAAATAAAAAATGGAATTCTCTCTCCAATCGAGCCGTTTTGACGGGTTTCTTTGCGGACTTCAAATCGATTGGAGTTCATAGGATCCATATAATGGGCCAAATCGGTAGCATCTTCGCTCCTTAAGGCGGGCACGTTTTATAGGTTCCATTCCGCTCTTCTTCCAGTTCAAAAAGGTTGTCCTAACCCATTCTTATGGGCTTCCCAATCAGCCAAAAGCAAGCCCAGAATCTGCTCCTGAAACAGTTTCCTTCCCGAATTTCGCATTACTTTCAAAAGCCGGTCATCCCAAGGTACCTGCATTCGCTCAAGAGCCTGAATCTCTGCCTCCGAAAAAGAGGGAAAGTGTCTCCGAACAGCGGACCGGTAGGTCTCGGCATCCAATCGCCAGGGTATAAACCTGCTTCCGTACCTTTGCGAAAGACCGGCCGCCATGGTCAAACCTTTCACGTCAAAGTCACCGCTGTAATAAATCCTGGACTGTCCATCCGTAATCTTGTCCAGCAGCCTCAGAGCAGCCAAGGAAGGTTGACCGCTTGTGCAGACAAGCGGAAACGGCAATGAAGATCCCGTTTGCAACCCCCAATCCACCAATGCGCCAAAAATGGACGGGTTCTCCACCACAAAAACCTCTGATATGGAAGGCAACGTATCTGTGTCAAGGCGTTCGACGGTCAGCAGCGGCAATGCCACCGGGTCTTTCGCATATTCACCCCATCCCGCCACCCAAACAATCGAGCTTATGTCATCCAAAACAATCCCGGCGAGAGCGTACTGCGCCCTGATGACCTCGCTTTGGGAAATACTCTCCAATGTATTGTCAGAAGTCGGATCCGCTTCATCCGTTGATCTCGTTTCTTCGAAGCTGTCTTCCTGCGGGGCAGTCCTGCCCGGTTCCTGTATGCCTGGTTCCGATCCATGCCGGTACCGGTTTTGCAAAGCTGTCATGCCCCAATAAAAGATTCTTCCTGCCAAAGTCGAGCGGTCAAGTCCGTGCGGATCGCCTGTCGTCCGTGCCGCAAAAACGGGCAACCGCTCATTACGTGCAGGCAACTGATGCAACGCCTCCAAAGCTACTGCCCAATCCGGACTGTCCCCTTTCTCGCAGTAATCCCTGTAACATTCCAGAAACACCCGGTAGCCGCTCCCGAATCCGGCGCTTAGCTGTTCGATCCAGATCTTCAACTCTTCTTTTCCTGCGAACTGCGACGCCCAACGACAAAACCGTTCCCATGACCGCTGTTCGATTTCCCGCTGCTCTTGCCGGGTCATCCAATCATCTCCGTACAGCAGGCACAGACAATCTTTAATGGAAACCTGAAACCTTGTTTCTTGCAATGCTCTTTCCAGTTCGGCCAGACGAAACCTGAAATCGGACCTGCCCAACATATTCACGGCAAACAATCCCTCAAGCGCATCCCGTTCTTCCTCGCGCAAGCCGGACAGACGGATTGTACCTGCGATCCGCCCGTAACTTTCGTATTTCTTGCGGACAAGCGGCCACATTCTTTGCAGACCGGGTTGCCTTAGAAAGGCCAGGCATTCCGTATTTGTACCCGAAGGACTCACCGCGCTGTTCCCCCAATCGAAAGAAAACTTGGCATTCGCCCAGTCCTTGGACGAAGGTGGAAGCCTACTCTCACCCTTCAAATCTGGCAGCAGCCACTTCCTTCACGGCCTCCCAGTCCCCATCTTCCATCATTCGTCTCTGAACACCGTTCCAATAGTAAGGGATCAGAGTGACGAAATCCACATCCTGCGGTCTGTAAACTTCATAGATGGAAAGAGAGGGGACCGTGTCATAGCAGCCCCAGAGCACCTGGCTCGTCATCATGTAATCAAATCGCATATCGGTGAGCAGTTGGAACATGTCCCGCATGTTCTCATCGTCAACTCCTGCGAACGCTTCATCTAACGTGATGATACGAGGGGCATCGGAACGGGAATCCTTGTACCGGGAGTCGGCAGCGGCAAACAGCGGAATGTACATCGCCATTGCCTTTTCTCCCCCGCTCATCACATTAAATCGTGAATCGGTCAACTCCCGCCAGGGTTGGCTCCCCTTGCGGTAATACAAGGTGAAAGCAAACCAATTCCGGTAATCCAGCAACTCTTGCATCCACTTGCGCAATCCTTCTCCCTCTGCCGCATCCTCCTTGGCCCACCGGATTCTCGAACGGAAATGCTCCACCATTTGTTCGATTTCTTCCGGAAGCAGAGTGTTTGGATTTTTCCGCAGCAGACGAACCAATTTTTCCGTATCCATTTCCCTTTCGTTGCGGGCGGCCCTGGGCGTCCACTCCAGCGACAAAACCAATCCGCTGGAGGTTTTCCGGCTTTCCATAAAGCGGTTCATTTCCTTGACCCACTGTTCGGCCCGATTGATCTTGTCCTTGATCGCCCGTCCGACACTGTGAATCAGGATTTGCTCGTACAACTCCCGGTCCTTCTCTTCAATCAGCAGACGCTGTTCCTCTTCCATTCGCAACAACTCATTCAGAAGCATGCGGGGAGTCCAGGGCTGGGAACGATCCCGCAACGATTCGATAAAAATCCGCTCCCCGGCTTCCTCATAACGTTGCGCCAAAGAGTAATCAAGAAGCGCGTTTTTCGCCAAAACGAACGTTTCCTGCAATTGGTTGAGCAGCTGCTCTCTTCTCCGGGATTCATAACGCGAACGGAAAAGGTTGCGGATGGCTTGCGCCGTCTTCAGAATCCCTTCCGGCCTATCTGTCGCGTCCGTTCTCAACTGGTGTTCCGGCTCGAATTCAACGAGGCCCAGTTGCCATTCATACTGCCAATGTTGAATCGACTTTTGCAATTGCAGTTCACTTTGTTCCAGTTCCGCCCTTTTTTGCCGCAGCCGTTCTTCCGCTGCTCCGAGTTCCCCGTCCAGTCGGCGCAATTCCGTGTTGCACCGATCAATGGTCTTATTCAGATCGGAACGAAGTTCCTGAAGCTCTTGCAATCGTTGGAAAATGTCATAGACACCCAATTCCTGCACCAGCTTGGTCAGGGACTGAACCGCTGCCGCAAATTGTGTTTCCCGCGCCGCAAGTACATCCAGATGCTCCTGTTCGGAAGCGATGCGATCCGCTGCCGTTTGGAGCTCCTCTTCCAATTGACGGGTCTCCTGGCGAATTCTCCCGAGAACCGCCAGCGCCGCTTTCAGGCTCAGTCCGTAACGTTCATAGTCTTGCAGAATGTCCAGGGCTTCCCGGAAATCTTTTTCTTTTTTGAGACGTGACCACTTCGCTGTTTTCTCCAGGACCGTCCGCTGCTGATCCCGCCATTTCCGGGCTGCTTCTTTGTATTTCTCGCTCCATTCCGTCTCCACTTTTTGGGCATGTTCCCAATCAGCTTTCGCATCATGCAATGCCCGGCTTGCCGCCCGAAGATCCTCGTCTGCAGGCAGTGCAGCCAGTTCCTGCCGTATGTGTTCCGACTCTTCCTGAAGATTCCGGATTTGTCCTCGAATCATATCGATTTCCTGTTCGACAGCCTGAATCTGTTCTTCCAATCTCCTGATTTCGGCAAGTCTCGCCTGTTTGCGGGCCTCCGCCCCGATCCATTCCGGCCGTTCCTTGCCGGTCGTTTGTCCGGTCAACGGACCCAACACAAACTGGCCTGTTTCGGTGATGAAGGCGCCGTTCCCATCGCCCTGTCCGATTTGAATGGTCCGCAACACTTCTTCCACCTGTTGTACGGTCAAACCGCTTTCAGCCGATGGGGTAGGTTCCAGGTAGTCGGCCAGCGTATGCCCGAACCAGACAGGTGATGACTTGATCCAAACCTCTTCTTCCTGCTCCAGGATTTCCACTGCATCGGATGAAATCCAGGCGTCCAACAGTCCGGAACGATGCAGTACGGTTTCCAGTACCGCTTTTGTCCTCTCGTCCACGTTCGGGCGAAATTCACAAAGAGCATACAACGGACCGCCCGGCTGTTTTTCCGATTCCATTCTGCGCTTGCGGGAACGTGAACGAGCCTCGGAACGTTGCGGTTCCGGTTCCCGATGTTCACGCCAAGCTAGCAGTTCGCTCCGTAACTGTTCCATTAGTTGTGCTTGCAAATTCATTTCGTGTTCGGCGGTCAGCCTTTGGGCTGTAATCTCCACCTGAGCCTGCTCCGCCACTGATTTGAGGGGATCGACAACCTCGTCATAAGCCAGTTCCGGATACCTTTGCAGCCGATGAAGCACAGTTCGGAACGTCTCCTCCGTTACAGACAACCGTTGCAGCCCCTTGTGCCACGCAAGCAAGGAATCTTCTTGCCGTAGGATAGTCTGCCGCAGTGCTTCCTCCCTGGTGTGCATGAACCGTTCGGCCGCATCCCTGTGCTCCCGCGCCACACTCATGCTTTGCTCCGCCTCACGCGCCTTTGCGGCCAGTTCCCTTTCATAAACGCAATGCTCGTGAATTTCTTTCAGCTCTTGCCTGTAATTTGCCACATCCCGTTTCCAGCCGGCCCACATCCTTTCGTCCGCCGGTTGGCCATCGTTTTCCCACTGCCGTTCGTATAAATCGTGATCCTGAAATTCGATCTCCCGCGACAGAGTATCCATTTCATTGCGCAGTTCCCTCTGTTCGTCCAGGTATCTTGCCAGTTCCAGCTGAACCTTTTCCGCCCGTTCCTCCTTCTTCTGCCTGTCCCGCTCCAAACCGTCAATCCTTCCGTTCGTACGCTGAATTTCCTCCTGTGTCTCTTTCAGCCGTTCCTGTGCGGCCAGCAATTCCGCCTGCTTTTCCATCGCTTCCGATCGGTTCAGATACTCGATTTCCGTTTCCGCCTGCAGCAGATTCTGTTTGGAGGTTTCCAGCAAAACCTGTGTCTGTTGGGCTTCCTCCTGCAGCCCATCCCAGATCTGCTCCTCCTTAAGAACTTCCGCCGCTTTTTGTTTCCGTTCCGACTCGTCCTGCAGGGCCTTGGCCGAAAGCTCAAACAATCGCATCTCGTTATACTGGTCGTAAACATGAACCAGTTTCTGCGCCTCCGTTCGGTGCATCCGCAATTCGTCCAAACGATCCCCTATTTCGTCCATATCCTCGATGATTTCGGCAAGAGGGCGCAAGTCCTCGTCGCTTAGAGGAGGCAGGGCGTCATTCAGAATGCCGTAGATCGTGGAAGGCTTGAAATCTTTCGATAACTTCGGCGAACGGAGTTGGATCATCAGCTCCAGCAGGTCTTTGTACGCCTCCAGGTCCGCAAAGCCAAACAGCAATTGATTCACCATCTGGCAATATTCGCCCTGTTCGCGCACCACTTTTCCGCCTTCACCGATCAACTGTTCCAATTCAGCCCGATCCAAAGGTACTTTCTGGCCATGTTTTTCGAACAAATCCCGATCATACAAAAACAGATCCTTGCCAATTCTCCGCTGGTCGGTGATGGCAAACCCCCAGAATCCTACTTGGGCAGCCCCTCGTCTGGCGCGCAAACCGATCCCTACTGTCAGGAACCTGTTGGATTCAGGTTGCCGAAACTCCAGGTACAGGTATCCCGTACGGTCCTGAATCCCGCTTTCCGTCTCTCCCAGCAGGTAATATTCAATCTTCCGGTCTCTCGAACCGAACGGGTCCAGCCTGGAGGGACGCTTGTCCCCGTCCAAAACCAGCGGCAGAAAGCTTTGCATGGTGACTGATTTACCCGATCCGTTCGCTCCTCGAAAAATCAGCCTTCCTTCCGATAGTTCAAACACTTCGTCCGAATAGAACCAAAAGTTCAGAACCCCCGCCCGATTCATCACCCATCTGTTCGCAGTCATTTTATTCGGCCTGCCCCTTCCAGTCGTATGTTCCGTTCCAGCGCATGAATGCCGGATAAAGTTTGACAATATGGACTCCTTCTTGCATGCCCAAATTCCACTCCCGCAAGTGGGCGATCAGTTCATCCGCGAGCAAACTGCTCGTCTTCTCACGGTGTCCCTTGCTCCAGTAATCCCCGTGGTACTCTTTCGACCGGCTCAGAATCCCCTCAAACTCGGCTCTTGTCAACAGCAAATTGCCCTGTTCGTCTTTCTCAAAGATACCGGGGTTTTTGTGCAAAATCCGGCGAATCTCACCCGCCAGCAGCATCAACAGATCCGACTCCCCTGCCAGAGTCGGGAACAGTTCCATTTCCCCGGTCACATCCGTCCAGGTGAACAACAATCCTTCCCGGAACCGCCGCCCCTCAAGGTTCAACATGTTCCGCATCTGCTCGATCAACCAGGATCTTTGGGTCTGGACATACCTCCGCTCTTCGTCCGGCCACTGCCAGTCATATACAACGGGTTCCTGAATCAACCGGCGAAAAATCTTCTGTCTTCTGACCTGCACATCTGAACCGGTTCCCGGATCAGCGGCCGCCGGGAGAAGCTGATCAGCAGGGGCAATCAATTCCTCCATGGATTGGTAGGCCGTCAGATCTTTCGGAAACCTGCGAAGCACATACCGCGCCATCGGGGAAGCCTCGTACAACACGTTATGATTGCCTCCTTCGCGGGCCCAATCCGATTCCTCCCCTTCCACAGCCACGAGCACGTCCAACTCCCTCAATTTCTTTAACGCCCGGGCCATCGACAGGCGATGTTCGTAAAGAGTCCAGTCCAGATTCACATCCAAAGACAGCAGGTGTTCGCGGATGGCGTCGACCATCTCAGACAGCAAAAATTGTTCCGCTTCTCCCCGGCCTTCCAGGTACCACAGTCCATATGCAAACAGAGCGTAATCCCTGGGGCCGTGAAAGGTTTCGATTCGCATCCACGGTTGCCAGGAACCGGGAATTTTCTCCAACTTGGCAAAACTGCGTGTAACGATCAGGGAAAAACCGGCATGGTCATGAAACCAATCCCGCAATTTCTCATAATGACTCTTGACCAACAAAAACATCTCCGGATCTTTCCGCTTCGTAATCCAGGGCCGGTTTAAAAGCGCCTGGGCAGCCTGCTGCAACTCTGCTCTCAGCCGTTCCTGCGTGCCGCCTGCCATCTTGCGGATTCGCCTCACTGTGCGGTCACCTCTTTTAGAAACATTCGGAAATCAGGCAAATCCAACACTCCATCTTCAAAGACCAATTTTGCCCGTTGTCCGTTTTCGGGTTCCTGCAGGCGAATTTCCAATCCGTCCGGTGTCCGGATTTTTCGCGACCGGCTTGCCATGCACCGGCCGATCCATAGTAACAGGAACTTGCGTTCCGGCAGGGTCAGCCGCTCCAACTGACTCATGGAGAATTCGCCCATCGCGACCCATTTTCGCAAAATCTCGTCCTCAGACGCTTTTCCCGCAAGAAACGCCTGCCTGGCTCTTTCCTGCTGCTCTTTCCGATCGCGGACCGCTTCGGTCGACCCCGCTTTTCTTTGAACCCGGCTGCGCGATTTTAACTCCCGAATGACAGGCATCTCGTCCCACATGGACAGATCGGCCGAATCGGAGGTTCGCTCCCCTTCTCCCTGGAAATGCCGCGTTCGATAGAGACCAAACGTGTAAGCACCAAGTCGATGAGCCTCCTCAACGTCGTCCAAACTCAAAAACCACTGCCCCAAGTAATCCAGTTCCCGTTTGCGGCTGATTCCCCACTTGTATTTTTCCTGAATCGCCAACGCATACTTGAGCATTTTGGCAATGCTGTCTTTGGTCGCCCGTTCCAGAAAAATCACGTCGCTTGGCTCATGCCCGTTTCCCGTGAACCACTGAACGAAGATGGACCACTCCTCCCGACGGCGATCCATCCGTTCTTCAACCGTAATTGACTCTTCCAACGACGGCATCCTTGCTTCATCGGTCACAACCGCATGAAGAAAAGCCTGCCAGACTTCGGGGTCTGTCTCCTGCAGGATTGCCTCCATCTGTCCTCCGTGGCGCTGCAGCCCGATGACAAAATTACGCAGATAGTGAGTCAATGTGTCCTTAAAGACCAGAAACTGCTCCGTTAGCATCAACTCTTCCGCTCTCCCGGTTTGCAGGCTCGCCAAATAATCGGATGCGTTTTCATGCAGTTGGCGAAACGAGTTTTGCAAATCCCGCCACAGCTGCAAGGCTTCCCCTTCCGGCCATTCCGGTATATCCCGAACCCGTTTGATATAACCCAGTAAACGTTCCAGAAGAGTGGGCTCCAGCGAGCCTCCATAGCCCTGAATGTTTTCCAGATTCTCCAGCATCCGCTCGATTTCGATGGTGTAAGGCGTCATTTGATATCGGAATCGCTTGCGCAGGTACTCTTCGATGGTTGTCGCCCTGCCGCCGTCATGACGACTGGTCAGATTTTTCCATTCGACCAGTGTTTCCAAGTCCCTTTGACACTGTTCCAGAGAGTAATCGTCCAGCAGCCCCCAACTCATTACGCCGGCATAGACTTCTTCGGCTTTCAGCCAATATCTCAACTTGCTGTGATTTTCATAGAAAAGCCGGAGAATCAACCGGTAACGGGCCACATTTTCCGCGTTCAGATATTTGGTCTCCGGTACCGGCTTCGTCCACAGTTCCCTTGTTTGTCGTCGGTTCACCGCACTCATCCTTTGCAACACAACCGTTTCTATCTCTCTACTATAATGGATTTCCGACACCTGAACCACCACCTGTGTTTTTTCAATATATGGATATCAGGATCGGCAAAATTGGAAATTTGTAACCATGTGACAATGGAAAATCAATTGATGGGATTGTTGAACCAATCAACAATACACCTCTGCTGAAATGAAATTTGAGTTGGCTGGTGGAGAATCTTTTGGGGTGGAGAAGAGAGAGACAAACTTTCACTCATGCTTATGCAATGCAGGACTTGAGAAGGTAGTGGAACTCCTTCCGGATGAGTCAATAGAAATTTCACATGAACAAAAAGCGGCTCATTTTGCGGATGAGCCGCATCCTTTCAGTCCCCTTGAAGCTCGGGTCTATCTTGAGACTGAGTCCGTCAGGTGTTGCTACCTGTTGATACTCTTCTTTCAGTCCCCTTGAAACTCGGGTCTATCTTGAGACGAAGCAAAATTGTTTGTCACTACCTTTGGATTGGCTCTTTCAGTCCCCTTGAAACTCGGGTCTATCTTGAGACCCTCCTTTCGGTTGATGGTGTATGTATATTCGCTAACTTTCAGTCCCCCTCGCTTGTTTCAGATCTTTCTCGCACATCGGGTACATTTGAATATTTCCTTTGTCAACACCAAGAATTTTTTTGAGCCGGAAGAACAGTTCCTCCATCCGGTTGGCGGAAAGATCCCCTCGAAAGGCACTGAACTGGATGCGCTGCAGGCCGTAATCTTTACAGGCGTTCGCTACTTTTGAGCGGATCCGGTCGTTTTCCACATCATAGATCACCAAGACTTGCACGCTTACCAACTCCACACGAATGGTTTGTATTCACGCCCTTCGCGCAGGAACGTGGCAAGGTGATAAGCCTGTCGTTGGATTATCGTTTTTAACTGGTATCTCTTTCCTTCGTAGCGGTCTTTGCTTTCCAGCCGTTCCGTGATCGCCTGGGCAATCACCCGTCTGCTTTCCTTACTGAGTCCGTCGTCCTCCATTTTTGGCGAAAACCCTTTTGTAAATAGAGCCAGCACTGTCCGGTCAACAATCGGCTGCCTGAATTCTTCCATGAAATCCAGTACAAAAGATGGCCTGCCTGACCGGTCCACATGCAGAAAACCGGCACATTCCTCAAGACCGGCCAGCAAAATCGCTTTGCTGATTTCATTCTGCAGGCATCCATACCCGTAATTCAGCACAATGTTGACCGGATCGGTTGCTCCACGATGATCACGCCCCGAAAAGCCCAGTTCAGGTTTCAGCAGTTTCTTGACCACTTCCCAATACAAATAAGCTGATCTTCCTTCGATCGACAGCAGTGTCCCACGGACTTCGTCAATGGCGGCACCGTCCAACCGGTTCAGATCCTCCAGATTCCGTTCCAGAACCAGAATGGTTTCCTCAAACAGGGATTGAAGATTGCTTGAATTTCCTCTTCGATTTTTGGCCCAATATTTGATGAGATTCAGTTGGGCCCTGATTTTGGCGCCGACAAACACTTTACTGATCACAACGCTCCGACGATCTTTGTAAGCCTCAAGCTGAGCTCGCCGAGTGGCGATGGTTGCCTGCAAGCTTGGCGACACCAGTTTGGCAAACGGATCTCCTTTATAGGACAGAAAGTGGATCGGTATGCCCTGTTCTGCACAATGCTCCACAACATCGGAGGAAATGGAAACGCCTCTGGAGGCGATTATTACATCATCTACATCAAAAAAAGGCACTTCCTGTACGATCTTCCTGTCTCGATCCCGGATTACCAACCTTTCGCTGACTTTGCGGATCCCATATCCGTATTCATCTACAATCAGTTGCACTTACCGTTCACTCTCCCATTAGTTGTTTATTTCCAGTTTTGTCACGAACCAATTGATATAAACGCGATTAAAATCTGGTGCAAATAAAAAATGCTTCCAAAATCTCAATGCTCTTGCCTTGTCACATTTCCTCTCAAAAAACATTCAAATGAGCGACCAGAAAAACTACACTGAAAACAACCAAACGAATGAAGGGGGCTTGCAAAGTGAATCACGATTTCTGGGAACAGGAAGCCTATCAATTGCTTTCGAAGGAGATATCAGCCACCGATTGCCCGTTTATGATCAAAGCGCTGAAAAAGGCCTATTTGACCGTAAACCCGGATGCCAGAAGCGAATCTGTCGAATTGGCCACTTTCTTGTACTTGTAAGAAATTATAAGATTTCAAGGTAACAAGTATAAGTGCACTTGGGGCCCCGTCAAAGTGCTTGTCACTTTGGTGGGTGTAGCTTTGCCATTCGCCAAGGAAAGCACTTGACGAATGCCAAGTTTTCTTTATAAAGGAGTGTTGAAATATGGGGATTTTGTACGAAATCGCAAAGAAAATCCGTGAAGAGAGCATCCACGAAACCATCAACTTCCTGAAAGGCGGGAGTGGTACCCCGGCCACGGCACAGATCATCCGGGTTGTTGAGAAAGACATGAAGCGGAATTGGAATGATCTGCCAGATCACTCCTACAAGGACTGGAGAATACCGTATCTTCGACGCAATCTCTAACATGCCAGTCTCCTAATGTGAGCTTTCCTTACATCATCCATTCTTCGCCGAAGTCCCATTCCTTATAATAGACAGTAACTTTTTTGAATGTTCGATTCAGGGGGATGGGGAATGAGTCTGATTGCCAGAATGCTGAACCTGAAAGAACAGGACCAACGGGAGACAGGCATTGATTTGGGTACGCTGCGAGGCTTGATGGCCGATGTGCAAGTGGCAACCGATCAAACGGTTTCCGCCATTCAAAGGATCCATTCTGCACTGGCAGACAGCCAGACCCATACGGATTCCATCTTCCGGGAGTCACGATCAGTCAAGAAAGATATGGTCCAGATGGCAGCCATGCAGGAACAGTCTGGCAAGCAAATTGAAACGGTTACAAATTCAGCCTTGGACATCAGTGAATTGTCCAATCGTTTGGCACAGGGCAGTCAGGATTTAAAACAAAAATCCAATGCCAACCTGCACAAGGTCATGGAAATTCATACGGTTTCCGATCATCTGCTTGACAATCACCAGGTCATCCTTCAGCAGACAGTTCAATTGGCTGCTTTCGCCCGGGACATTGACCGAATCCTGGATGTGATTGCAAACATTGCCGATCAGACCAATCTCCTGGCTATCAATGCGTCGATTGAAGCGGCGCATGCGGGTGCACAGGGACGCGGGTTTGCAGTGGTAGCAAGTGAAATCCGCAAACTCTCGCAGCAGAGCGGCGAAGCAGTCAAGGAAACCGAATTGTTTCTGAAATCCATCCAGAGCGGTATTGAGAATGTCCTGCAGGAGTTGCGGAAGGAACAGCAAGAATTGAACCAAATGAGAGGCGAATTTGAACAGCTGCGAAACAGCTTCCTGTCAATGGTGCAAATGGCGGACATGTTTAGCGGGCTCGCCAAAAATTCGGATCAGGCGACAACCGTACAGTCAGGTGCCGCACAGGAAATATTGGCCTTTGTCCAGGAAATTGTATCTTACGGCCAGGAAACGCTGGAAGCTGTAAACCGCATGGAACAGGCGGTGGAAGAACAGCGGAAGCAACACCTGGAGCTGGAAGAACTGAGCAGATTCATGACGGAGAAAACTTCGCTTCTGACCCAGACTCTGGCTCCCCTTCACAAGCAGCTTTACAATGTGGATGAGTCCTTGATGGAAGACATTGCTTCCAATCTGAGAAAATACTTCAGTCCATTGTTAAACGACAACAGGCTGCTGTCCATGAACGAGAACGAACAACGCAAGCTTTTCGAACACATTCTGCAGGAACAGCCGGTCATTGAGGCGATCTGGTCAAACGACAGCAACGGGGATTTCGTTTGTTCCCTGCCGCCGGCAGGCATTCTGAACGCGAAAGGACGGGTCTGGTGGACAGAAGCGATGCAGGGAAACCTGTTCCAATCCGATCTGTACATCTCTTCCATCAGCCGCCGGCCTTGCATCACGATTTCTTTCCCCCTTATCCGCGGAGGAGATATTCTGGGAGTGATGGGCATTGACGTAATGCTCCCAACTTGAGGCAATGATGACCCGCGGAATGACCAACAGACGGCCGCAATGTCAAAGCTTTGACCGGCATGTCCACTTCTTTTCATATTCCACTGGTTCCCAACGTGGGGTGGACAGCCTATTGCCTGGATACGGAGGGCAATGTGATTGGTTTGATGGAGTTTCTTCAAAAGCAGTAATTGTTTGAAAAAAAGCAACCTTGCATTTCGGGATGCAAGGTTGCTAGAAAAGAAAGTTTTAAGGTGCGACTGCGCCTTGAGCGCCATAAGTGTGAACGACACTGGTTTGGCGTTGAATGGTTTGACCGTTCTTCTTTTTCACCTGAATTTGAATCATTGCAGCAGTGCTCCCCTGCGCCTGGACGACCACACCGGGTCCTGATGTTGAAGTCGATTGATTTTGCTGTGCACCGGCAGAACCCTCCTGCGACTGGCCGCTTTGGGTTTGTTGTCCGTCAACGTTTGCAGATTGCTCTTGTGACACCGTAGTGGGACTGGCAGTTGCCCCCATTTGAGTTTGCGCACCGCTTGCAACTCCAAACTGGAATTGCGCTTTTCCGCCACCGTGACTGGAAGTTTGCTGCCCCGTAGAAGTCTGGCTCGTTGAACTCTGCTGCAAACCGGCTCCCCCGTCATTCTGGTTTTGCTCCACAGAAGCCCCGATGCTTTGTGATTCAGCGAGGCAGGTGGCTCCCCCAAATCCCAAAACCGAGACTGCCAATAGCACACTCATCCCTTTTTTGACCATGAACGAATTCCTCCCTCAATAAATTAATGTTTTCTACGTTTTTCTCGCTCTATCACAATATTTCATCTTTGACGTACGAAGCACCCATGGATAATATTTG